>CAYNQH010000034.1:0-8279 GCA_964399255.1 uncultured Methanosarcinales archaeon
GCATCTATAGCCAAGGTGAACTGGGAATTATACCATGATTCATCAGAATCATGGTTGTCATTTACTGAAGGAATTGTTGCATCTATCAGCAGTCCGATCCATGCAGCCTGTGAGGGGTTTCCTGCCTTATCGACTGCCAGGTACACGAATGACTTGTTCTGGTCTCCTGTGAATGATATAGGGCCTGTATATTGTGTTCCTTTCAATGGATCGCAAGGGGCTGTCCTGAAATATGTGCAGTAATAGATATTATCTACACCTGAAGCGTAAGGGGAGTCTCCATCATCTGCTGTAAGTTCTATCTGGGCATCCGCCTGGCTCCAGACATTGTTGTTCTGGTAGTTAGAGCCTACATCTGGAGGGGTGCCGTCAAAGACAAGTTCTACTGTGGTAGAATTACAGTTCCATGCCTTATCGCACATTGTGATATCAAGAGGTATAAGCCTTTCTCCTCCAAGAGTAAGCGTTGTCTTGAAGTTAGCTGCTGTTGAGCTCTTTACTGTGGCGTTCATATCAACGCTATCTCCTCCTATTGGATCAAAATATTTTATGTTGAAGAAACCGCCTGTAGGGCTAAGGCTGAAATCATTGAATAGGAAATCAATGTCTATATTGTATTTGTTCGTGCTTATCTGTAGGGGGGATACCAATGAAGGAGAGGTAGTATCTACGACAAAGTCAAACTCAAACCTTCCTTCAGGCCCGTAAGTTGCACTGTCCTTGAGCTTCTTTGCCCTGATGACCAGCTTCTCGAACTGCTGCTGGCCGAAAGGCTCCTCTTCCCTGATCTCATCAGCAGCATCCCCTACCTGGACATCAAAGGTATGGTCATCTATCCTATTTAGGAGAGACTTAGCGATCATATCAAGATAATCGTCTGCGAATGTGAAGAATGTTATCTCAACATCATTATCGTTCTCGAAAGTTACATTGAAATAAGGCGTCTTGTCCCTTACATAATATTTATTGTCTTTCTGGATATAGTATCCATCATTAAAACTAAGGACTGGCTTTCCAGGAACATCTGTCCTGAACTCGAAAACCCAATCAAGGGTCTGCTGGTTGCCGATATTATCAGCAAGTACGAGCTTAGCTTCGTAAGGCATGTATTCAGGATCAGGCTTATAGGACATAGTTATAGTCTTGCCGTCCTTATTGACATCTAAGCATTCAAGGTCCGGGCTTGAACAGGCATAATCAACACCGTTGAGGTTCAGCTTCAATGCGTCGAGGTCAAGTCCTGCGCCGGGATCCTGCACTGTGGCAGTTATCTTCTGGCCTTCAACAGACCCTAAGATGGTATCATTTGCCGGGCTCAGGCTTACTATCTCCGGGGCTGACGAATCATGGTATATAGTTACGTTCTGCCTGAGCTCATTGTTTACTGCATCATGTATTATTAGTGTTATCTTGTTTGCCTGGTCTGGCTGGAGGATGAAAGGGCCTATAGAGGCTATTAGCCTGTCTGAGCCGTCAAATGTATATTTCTCATCATCCCCTAATTTCTGGGTAGAGGTCATAACATCAGCGAAGCCGCCTACAGTAGCTCCTCCTGCCTGAGCAGTCACATATGTTGTCGTGTTAAAATGTATATGGGCTGAGTGCTCTACCTCTACGCTTAGGTTGATAGTTTCAGCGTCTGTCGAATTTGCATATGCGTTCCCTCCTATTATCTTGACCAGCCTTATAGGCTTTGGAGGTTGCAGGTCGAGTACGAAAGTCGCATTGAGAGGAAGACTTAGGTCTCCTAATGTCTCCTTCACGAAGAATGTGTAGACCCCGCTTTCGGTGAAATCTTCAGCAGGATAGAAGAAAGCCATCAGGTTGTCCGGGCTCATCTGGACCGAGATGCTGTCCTCATCTCTTATTATGCTGCCTCTGGAATCTTTGACATAGTAATCCTTAGGCGTCATCGAAGTGCTCGTAAGGGTATAAGGGATAGGCAGCGTGCCTGACATTGCCATAGTCTGTGCCTCATCCTCAAGCATCATGATCGTAGGATAGGTAAAGCTGGCATAGGCATATCCTGAAAGCATCAAGGCCAGGGCTGTCATAAGAAGCGCCATCATCATTGCCTTATTGTCCTTTTGTGATCTGTTCATTTTCATTCTCAGCATATTTTCTCAGTATAGTTTCTTAGCATAATCTTCTTAGCATAATCTTCTTAGCGTAATATTCTTAGCATACAACTGAATCGCCTATCTTCAGGCATATTCCTGTAGGCCTTGTAGGCTTCTCTCCTCCGCAGTTCCCTTGCAGGTTGCCTGCAAAGAAGCAGCTGTTGCCGCATTTGCATGGCGTGACAGTAGGATAGCAGCTGTCGCACATAGGAAGGTTATCGCATGTTGAAACATCACCATCATTGTTATATATGTTAGCCTGGCAGTCTGCGCAGTCCTGCAGGCAGTTGGCTTCTGTAGGGCAGCTCTTGCATCTTCCTTTTGAAGGGTTTGTGTTGCAGTTAGGATAGCTGAACTGGGTCTGGCAGTTAAGCAGGCCTCCGCACTGGCCTTTATTGTTGCCCCAATTATAGCATGTATCTCCGCAGAGGCATGCAAAACCATAGTTTTCGCATCCAGGGCATGGCCCTATATTATCGCATCTTGAAGAGTCATCATCATTGTTGAATGTCTTTCCTGCGCACTCTGAGCATTTGTTGACACACTTGCCTGCCCCTCCCACGCCGCACCATGTGCATCCTGTGCCCTGTGCTGTGCAGCTGTCATAATCCTTATACAAGGCATCGCAGAAAAGCTTAGGGCATGATGTAAGCTTTGTTCCGAAACTGTAGTCTGTAGGGCATAAGTCAGGAGTTCCTGTCGACTGAGTGTAGCCTCCCATCGCAGACCCGCTAACATAGGTATTCATGAAGAAGCATATCTGCTTGCTTACTGTTGCCATGCCACCTCCCAAAGGACTGCATGTAACTAGATAGCTGTGCCAGTTCTGCTCTCCTGCGATCTGGGTGTATTCTCCTGAAGATCCATCATAGCATCTTGCAGAGTCTATGGTGAAAGTATGGGCATAGCTATCTGGGCTCTGCATGTTAATGGTGAATTCCTTTGCAGTGCCGTCTGCTATATGCTTTATCACGCATTCTGCCTCTAGGTTCGTCTCTACCTTTATAGGGACCGCCTTTCCTTTTGAGGTGAATTCAGTATTGGTTATCTCAAGGGATCCTGGAGCAGGATATACCTGAGTGATCACTAAAGCTAGGTTAGGGTCGTAGGTTATCTCAAGCTGCAATGGCTTGCTGTATGCTCCGAGCTCGTTCTGTGCTACGATGAGGACATTGTTCTTCCCTTCGAACAGTTCTATATCGATAGTGAAATAGCTGTCTGGGTATCTGGAGGTATAGAAGTCTACCTTCTCTCCTTCCGCTACAGGTTTCTCTATGGATTTTCCGAGCTGTATCTCAGAATATCCCAGCTGGGTCTCAAATCCTAGGATGCCTACAAGGAAATCTACCACATTGACCCAGAAGCTGTCTTTCTTTACTGCTGATGCTACCTCATACCTCTCGAAGTAGTTGCCGTCATGGCCTTTGAACTGCGCAAATGTCCTGAGGTACTTGACTGAATTCTTATCATATATTCCCAGCTTATTCCCTGAGGTATAGTCATAATCAAGCTCTTGAGTAAGGTAAGATGATGCAACAAGATCTGATCTAGGCAGGCCGACTGTTGTCGGAGCGTTAGGCTTTGCTATACCTCCCTGCTGCACAGAAGCAAGTATCCTTGCCTTATCCTCCCCTGGGACATATCCTACAAGAGTTATCTTCTGTGTTACTGTAGCGCTAGGCACTTTCCATAATATCGGGGTTATAGGGACTGTAAGGTCAAGCTCTATCTCATATTCTATCTCTGCTGAGTTACCTGCCTTGTCGAAAGCCTCTATCTTTATGGTATTCATCCCTTCATCAAGGACTACTTCTGCACCGTACTGGTCCTCTGCTAGGACTCCGCAATCGAACTTCTTACCATCGACCATTACATAGGCCATGTTCTCATCCTTGCATTCTCCTGTTATCAGATAGTTCTGTTCAGGAGTCTTGGTGTCCTGGTTGAAAACAGTGACCATAGGGGCTATAGTATCTACTATGAATGTCTTATAGTCAGGCTTATAGCTGAACTTGTTTGAATCTATCCTTGAAGCATTAAATGTTATCTTATACTCCCCATCCTGCAGGTTAGGTGTCGTATATGTGAACTTAAGGTCATCAGTGGTGGATCCGGAGGATATGATAGGGAATGAGTTTATGTTCATCAGGGTCATATCAACCGGAACAGAGTATGTTACAGTTATTGAAGGGTTTCTCTTGTTGGTATAGACATTCTCATCACCTTCTATCTGCTTGCCTTCTTCTACATCTACTGAAGGGTCTGCTGGAGCGTTAGTGTCTATAGTATATGTGAAACTGAAGTCCCTCTTATGGCCTACATTGTCCTTTACAGAGACTTCTATTATAACATCGCCCTTATCTGCAGATATGAGATCCTTTGAAGGGGTGAAGGTAAATGTCTGGTCATCTGCGAAAGAGAAGACTCCTGGAGCGCATCCTACCTGCTCATTTGTAGGCAGCTTCTCGCTGCAAGAGCATGTGACCTGGCCGCAGCTCACCTTATATCTCGAGTCAAGATTAGGGTTGTCTGTTGAAAGGCTGAAGTTGAACGTGCTGAAATCTGCTCCGCTTCCATATCTTCCGTCATCTACCATTATCTGCAAGGCGCCCTGCTTGTCTGCCGTGGTCGATCCCGGCTGTACTGAAGGTATGAAGAAAGGCGCCTGGCTGTCATAGACTACCGGGAAAGAGAATCTTGTATCCGGATAATAGTATGTCCTGTTCTTGTTGCCCATAGGGTCTGATGCAATGAAGAAAAGGAACAAGGGAGTGTCTGGCAGAAGGGTATATTCCAGGTTGAAGTATCCTTCGTTCTCCTTGACCTTGACAGAGAGGACTGAAGGAGGCCCTAAAGGCTTGACAAGCTCGAACTCATAATCTCCGAGCTGCCTCAATGTGATGGAAGGCTGCCCTGTAGTGAAATCCGGATAGTCTGAGCTTACCAGCCCTGCATATGAGGTTCCTGGAGAGACAAACCTCAGCTTAGACCCTCTTCCTACTGTGATAGAATCCCTATCAAAGTCTCCATTAGCATCAAGTGTTATGGTCTCATCGACCACTTCAGATATAGTATAGACATCAGTCTCCTCATGGGCGAACTTGAACACTGCAAGCTTTACGCCTTCCTCTGCCTGGCCCTTGAACCTTATTGTAGGCATGTCTGTATAATGGATCACTGCTGAAGTCCCGCTTACTTCCTCAGTCTTGGTATATGGATAGTCTCCGAAGCTTGAGAAGGAAAGATGAGGCGGAAGCCTGTCAAGTATGTAGGTCACATGGAACTTATTGCCCATATTATCTACCTGATCTATGCACTGGAAGTAGAACATCTTCTCTTCATAGCTCTTAGAGGTGTCAAGTATGCCTTCAATATCGAACTCCTGGGTGAAAGGCATATCTATTGCCCTCATCTCTGAGTAAGGTAAGTCTGAATCTGCGAACCTGCACCTGACAAGCTCATCAAATTTGAGGGAGATCTTAACAGGAGAGGAATTGCTTATGATATAGTCATTATATTCTACTACTTCTGGGGATTTTGTGTCTACAGGGACCTGGATCTCATAACCGTTTGAGTTCCCCATGACATCGAATATGTGGACTACTGCCTTGACATTCCTCTGGTCATCTAGCTTTGTCCATCTGTATGAATATGTGTATGAGTATGTCCCGTCATCGTTCTCCTTTACTGAAGTAAGGTATTGGGCAGGGTCTATAGTGTCCTGGTCCAATGAAAGCCTTATCTCATCCAGGAGCTCTGATACTATGAAGGTTATACCTGTATCTGCAAGCCCCCCTATTGCTGTCCTGTTGAGCTCCCAGTCTACAAGGACTGGCTTAGTAGTGTCCTTATTTATCTTTACAGATGCAGGGTAGCTCGGATTCAGAGCGTCGTCATATGCTGTCGCGTTTATTATGTTAAGGCCTTCATCAAGCTGTACCTCTTTTGAATAAGTGCCTTGGGTAGTCACTGATTGGCCGAACTCATATGTCTGCGCATCAAATATTTCTCCATTCCCGTATACTATGAGGCCTACAGAATCAAGGAGCATGTTGTCTGTCGCTGTCCCGCTTATGCTCATGGAATCCTGGACAGTATAATATGTATCTCCCACGATCTTTATGTCAGCCAGAGGGTCTATGGTGACCGTAGGCCTTGTAGGGTCAATCTTCACTGTCCCTCTTACTTCCTTGGAATGGCCTGCCTTATCATAGGCTGTAGCTATTATCTCGGCTTCGTCCCCTTCTTCTCCTTCCACACTTAGGCTTATCAATGACCAGAAGTTATGGTAGGAAGGCTCTGAGAGGGCATCAGTTACATTATCTGCTGTCACAGGAGGTATAGGCTCTTCGACATCTCATGTCAAAAGCAATTCTTTTATGTTCGATTCGTTATATATCCCATTAAGCAGGTAGTTGTATGGTTTTTCAGCGTTCCTCAGGTGGTCAAATTCTATCTGAGGATCTTTAGTGTCTACTACTATATAGAACAGGTAGTTGCTCTTTGGCCACCATTCTACTGGCGTTACGCCTTCAGCGCTCATCCTCTTCCTTGAGCTGATCGTGAACTCATGCACGCCTTCGCTAAGCGCCATGGCCTGAGGTATTGCAAGCGTGAAATGATACTTGTCTGCAGGGTCCTTGACTACCTGATCGGTATAAGATACTCCTTTTGTCTCATCCCTGACAAGAGAGACCTCGATATCATTGTCAAGGTTTAGCTTCTCGATATCAAACAGGAAATCTATAACTGGTGTAGGAGAATTGGTGATTATGTAATCATCTACTGTGCCTGTGTTCGCTATTGTGCCGTTATTGTAAGGATGCACTCCTGGATCAGCCCTTATTATAGGAGGATGCGTCACCTTATCTGATGTTGAGAATGTCCAGGTCTTGTATGTCCTGCTTCCTGCCATATCCTCTGCGTAAACCTCGACCTCATACTGTCCGTGAGGCAGAGGCTCGGCCGGCGTGTATAATATCTGTCCGGATTTTATCGCGTTCTGAGGGACTGTTATGTTCTCAGGTCTCAAGACAACAGTGCTTGTCTGGCCCTGGACTGTTGCAGTTATCCTCATCCATACTACATCTCTTCTTATACCTGAATATGATCCTGCAGGCCCTTTCCTGTCATCAAATGATACCTTTATCTCCTCTACCTGGTCTGCACCTATATTCTTATCCTTAGGTACCTCAGATGAGAGGTTAAGTGGATTCGTATCATAAACTACGACCTTCCTTACAGGCTCTCCCTGTATCTGGTTCTCGTCTATGCCGTTAACAAATATCATATAGCTTCCAGGTGTCAGCTGTGCTCCGCCATTATTGTTGTCCTTAAGCTCTAGGTCCATGCCATACCATCCGAGAGGAGTCTGGCTATCATAGATAAATACCTTATCTCCTAATGCAAGGCTGCAGTCTATGCTTGGGCTAAGGCTTATGTTAGGCCTTGATGATGTTGCTTCAGCGCTTGTCCTGAACTCCCTTATCGAGCTTATATCATACAGCCTGCCGTCAGAAGAGTTGCATTTCCCGAATGATATCCACCTGTCCGGCGTGAATGCTGTATGTGCATTGGTGACAAGCCACATGTCTCTCTTGTTCCTTTTGAAGACTTCAACGTTCTGGCCTGCCTGTATTACCTTTAGAGGTATATTATCATTCGAGACAGTGGACATCACATTATACCATATATCGCTTGTCAGGTCATAGTTAGCCTGGTCAAATCCAAGGGATGTTGCCCTGGTGAAATTTATTAGCTTTAGCGCTACAGTCATTCCTGGCTCGTTAGCTGCGGCAAATCCTGAGACAAGGAAACTGCTGCTGTTGGTGTAGATATATTCTCCCAGAGGTTCAGGGTGGAGCACTGATGGGGTTGCCGGTCCTGCAGTGTCTATTATGAAACCTTGCCTGCCTATCACTTCTGTGCCTAAATTGCCGTTCTGGTCATAGGCCTGGACGGCAAATTCAGCATAAGCACCATCAATGTTTTTATATGTAGGGCCGAGTATGTTCAGTGTAGCATTATATGTGTTGGAGTCTATCCTATTAAGTATGAGGACAGAATCAGAGTCTGCATCCCAGTCATTGCCTGAAGCTGTGCCTGCCTCCCAGGAATAGCTCAATAGGGTAGGGTTTTCTTCATCAAAAGGTTCGGAAG
>CAYNQH010000035.1:0-7989 GCA_964399255.1 uncultured Methanosarcinales archaeon
CAAGATAGATGTCAAGGAGATAAAGAAGGAAGAGTCTTCGATAAAGCCATGCAAGATCACGGTCAAGAAGATGAACAAGGGCAAGGTCCAGCTAGGACTTATCGACGGCAAGACAATAATCCTTGAAAAGGCAGACTATAAGGTGGGAGACACAGTGGTCATAGAACTGCCATCACACAAGATAAAGGAACATCTCAAGTTCGAGAAACAGATGATAGCATACCTCATGGATGGAAACCAGATAGGGACTATCGGAAAGATAGAAGACATCCAGAAAGACAAGATAAGCGTAAAGACCAAAGAAGGGAAAACTTTCGAGACCCTGAAAGAATATGCTTACATCATAGGGAAGGATAAACCAATAATAGAGATTGAATAAAGATGAGAACAATAAAAATCGAGAAGCTGACCTTAAATATAGGGGCAGGCAAGAACCAGGATAAGCTGGATAAAGGAGTTATCCTGCTGAAGTATCTTACCGGCATGAACCCTGTTAAGACAGTGACTCAAAAAAGGATCCCTGGATGGGGATTGAGGCCTGGCCTTCATATAGGCTGAAAGGTAACTGTCAGGAAAGAGAAGGCAAAAGAGCTCCTCAGAAGGTTGCTTGATGCAAAGATGTTCACATTAGAAGAGAGCCAGTTCGATGAGAACGGCAGCATATGCTTCGGCATCCCTGAGTATATAGATATAGGCGGAGTCAAGTACAATCCAGAGATAGGCATAATGGGGCTTGAAGCCTGCGTAACGCTTTACAGGAACGGGTTCAGGATAAAGAGAAGGAAGCTGAAGAACAAGAAGATCCCTGGCGTGCATAGGATAACAAAAAAAGAAGCTATTGAATTCATGCAGAAAGAGTTCAATGTCAAGATAGGTGAAGAAGAATGACCACATCACATTATAGCAAGATGCTGAACCAGCTCAAGGTAAAGCCCGCAAAGTATAACAAATTCAAGAAGCATAACGCTCCAAAAACAAGAAAGTTCGGGATAGGAGTAAAGAAATGCAAGATATGCGGAAGGAACAGAGCTCACATATCAAAATACAGCCTTCATCTCTGCAGGCAATGCTTCAGGGACAAGGCAAAAAGCATAGGGTTCAAAAAATACAGCTGAGGTCTAAAAAAAATGTCACTAAATGATCCATTATCGAATGCGCTCTCAAAGATACTGAACGCTGAAAAGGTAGGCAACAAGGAATGCATACTGAAACCTACATCAAAGATAATCCAGAAAGTGCTTGACGTGCTCAAGGACAACCAGTATCTGGGGGAATATACTTTCGTGGAAGATGGTAAAGGCGGCCTGATAAAGCTGAACCTCCTGGGCAAGATAAACAAATGCGGAGCGATAAAGCCAAGGCATGCTGTCCAGAGCGATAATTTCGAGAAGTTTGAGAAGAGATTCCTCCCGGCAAAAGGGTTTGGGATACTGATAATGACAACCTCAAACGGGATAATGATACATGAACAGGCAAAAGAAAAAGGTATAGGCGGAAAACTGATCGCTTACTGCTACTAAGATGGAAAAGAAAGAAATGAAGTCGGAAGTGAAGATCCCTGCCGGGACCACAGTCACTGTAGAAAAAGGTATAGTGACCGTGAAGGGCAGCAAAGGAGATGTCAGCAAGAACATGCTGAACCCTTCAGTAGACATAAAAGTAGAAGGCAATAAGATCATATTCCAGGCAAAAAAATCGACAAGGAAAGAGAAAAAGATGATCGGGACCTATGAGGCCCATGCAGCAAACATGATAAGGACTGCAAATGAAGGGGTAGTCTACAAGATGAAGATATGCTCAGGCCACTTCCCTATGAACGCAGCATTAGCAGGAAATGAATTTGTCATAAAGAACTTCCTAGGAGAGAAATTTCCAAGAAAGATAAAGATAACCAAAGGAGTGACTATAAAAGTTGATGGTATGGATGTAACCATAGAAGGCATAGACAAGGAAGCAGTAGGACAGACTGCAGCATCTATCGAAAAGCTCACAAAGATAAGAGGAAGAGACAAGAGGATATTCCAGGACGGGATCTATATAATCGAGAAAGATGGCAAAAAAATCTAAATCAAAGGAAGAGCTGCTCAAGGTAAGGGCGGCCATAAAGAGGAAAAAGCCTAAATTCATAAGGCAGGACGCTCATAAGAAGGACAAGCTCGAGGAGAAATGGAGAAAACCAAGAGGCCTTCACTCAAAGATGAGGCTTAAGAAGAGAGGATACAGGAGAAGCGTAACCACAGGATATAAATCACCTAAGAGCGTCAGGGGCCTGACAAAGAGAGAAAAGCTCCTTCCTATGCTTATAAGCTCAAAGAAGGACCTTGAAGCAATCGATCCAAAGAAGCATGCTATAATACTCAGCTCAAGCATAGGGATGAGAAAGAAAGCACTGCTTGTCCAGGATATCAAGAAAACAGGCTTTACGATCATAAATGTAAAGGACACAGAGAAGTTCCTCACATCAGTCAAGTCCATGATGGATGAGAGGAAGAAAGGGAAAGAATCAAGATTGAAGCAGAAAGAAGAGAAGCTCAAAGAGAAGAAGAAGAAAGCAGACGAGAAAGAGAAGAAGAAATCCATAGAAGAGAAGGTAGAGACAGACGACGAGAAGAAAGAAAGAGAGACTAAAGAGAAGAAAGAGATGGACAAGATATTAGCAACAAAACAATAAGAAAGACAAATCAAAATGAGACTCACAATACAGAAAAGGTTGGCAGCATCGATCCTGAAATGCTCTGAAAAAAGGGTCTGGTTCGACCAAGAGAGCCTTGAAGAGATAAAAGAGGCCATCACCAAGGTAGACATAAAAGGACTTATCAACAAGGGCATCATAGGATCCAAGCCTGCAAAAGGGATATCCAGAGGCAGGGCAAGAAAGGCAAAAGAGCAGAAGGCCAAAGGGCGAAGGTCCGGAAAAGGAAAGAGGAAAGGAACCCAAAAGGCAAGAAACCCCCAGAAGAAAGCCTGGATGAACAAGATAAGATCTCAGAGAGAGCTTATAAAAGAGCTAAGGGATAAGGATATAATCACGACAGGCAGCTACAGGACACTTTACAATAAATCAAAAGGAGGCTTCTTCAGAAGCAAGAGGCATATAAAGCTCTTCATCGAAGAGAATAAACTAGCGAAGAAAAAATGAAAAAAGCAAAGATACAGACCGTGCCCTTCAGAAGGAAGAGAGAAGGGAAGACGAACTACAAGAAAAGGCTCAAGCTACTTTCATCAGGAAAGAACAGGCTGGTCATAAGGAGATTCGTCAAGAACATCCTTGTCCAGATAGTTGAATACAAGGCTGCAGGAGATAAGGTATTGGTATCTGCATCTTCAAGAGAGCTCATAAAGCTAGGATGGAAAATGTCATTATCAAGCCTGCCTGCATCATACCTTACAGGACTCCTGCTAGGAAAGAAAGCCAAGAAGGCAAACCTCAAAGAGGCTATACTAGACACAGGCCTTCTTCAGCCTACAAACAAGTCAAGGGTATACGCTGCGCTAAAAGGAGCAGTAGACGGAGGGATCCAGGTCCCGCACTCAAAAGATATCCTACCTGCAGAAGACAGGATATCAGGCAGCCACATAGAGACTTACGCTAAAAAGATAGCAGGAGACAAGAAGATATATGAGAGACAGTTCTCCCAATATATCAAGAAAGGGATAAAGCCTGAAGAGATAAAGAAGCATTTTGAAGATATTAAAAATAAGATAAAAGGATAAAAATGGCAGCAAAAGAAGAAATAAAAGAAGCAATAGCAGAAGAGGCCGCCCCTTCTGAAACCATTGGGGCTGAAGGGAGCGAAGAAGAGGCTATTGTGGAAGATATCATAAAACCTGTTGATGAAGAAGAAGTAGCAGTTATCAAAGTAGCAAAAGATGCTATCGATAAGGATGCCTGGAAACCTAAGACAGAGGTAGGCAAGAAGGTAAAATCAGGCCTGATTACAAATATTGATGAGATACTCGACAATGGGATAAAGATACAGGAATCAGAGATAGTAGATATACTTCTTCCAGATGTCCAGGCAGAGCTGCTCATGATCGGACAGTCCAAAGGAAAGTTCGGAGGCGGACAGAGAAGAGTATTCAAGCAGACACAGAAAAAGACCTGCGAAGGAAACAAGCCAAGCTTCTCGACTATCGCAGTCATAGGAAATAATAACGGATATATAGGCCTGGGGCCCGGCAAGGCAAGAGAGACAGTTCCTGCAAGGGAAAAGGCATTCAGGAAAGCAAGACTAAACCTTATAAAGATAAGAAGAGGCTGCGGCTCATGGGCATGCGGCTGCAAAGAACCTCATTCAATACCCTTCTCAGTAGAAGGAAAATGCGGATCTGTCAGCATAAAGCTAATGCCTGCGCCTAAAGGTACCGGGCTTTGCATAGAAGATGAATGCGGCAAGATACTCAAGATAGCAGGTATAAAAGACGTATGGTCAAAGACCAGCGGCCATACAGCAACAAGGATAAACCTGATAAACGCATGCTTCGAGGCATTGAAGAAGCTTATGCAGACAAAAGTAAAGAATGAAGACTTCCAGAAGCTCGGGATTGAAGAAGGGGCGCTGAAAAAATGAAAAAGAAAATCGCTGTAATCCTCCTAAGAGGGCTTATAAGGATAAACACGAACATAAAGGATACCCTATTCATGCTAAGGCTAAGGAAGAAGTTCGCATGCACAGTAATAGATGATACCCCAAGCAATATGGGCATGATCAAGAAAGCAAAAGACTATATCACCTGGGGAGAGATCGATGACGACACCCTAAAGGCACTCCTCGATAAGAGGGGAAAAGCAGACCCTGAAGATCCTAAGAAGATGAAACCTTTCTTCAACCTTCATCCTGCAAGAGGCGGATTCGAGAAGAAAGGCACAAAGGCACCATATAATATGGGCGGCGCACTAGGATACAGGGGCGCTGAGATAAACAAGCTGATAAAGAAGATGATCTAAATGGTAACGCACAAAAGAAAGAAAGTACAGAAGTATCGCGGCTCGACAACCCATGGCTGCGGCTCCATGAAGAAGAGAAGAGGAGCAGGCAATAGGGGAGGCCGAGGTATGGCAGGTACTGGAAAGAAAGCCGACGTGAAAAAGCCTTGCATAAATGTAAGGACATATTTCGGAAAGTTCGGCTTCAAGAAGAAAGGCATGGTCAAGAAGATAGTATCCATCGACTTAGGTTATATGCAGGAGAATCTAGCACCTGGAAAGATAGACCTAGGAGAGATGGGATTCAACAAGCTTCTCGGATCAGGAAAACTGGCAAAGAAGTTCGTGATAACTGTAGAATCTGCTTCAAAGAAGGCTATAGAGAAGGTCGAGGCTGCAGGCGGAGAGGTCATACTCCCTGCAAAGGAAGCTGAAGATACAATAGAAGAGCCTTCTGAAGAGAGCTCAGAAGAAGCAGATTAACATTAAATAATTCCTTGAGGGGTTTTGGGTCATGAGTCTATGGGATAATATAATAAATAATCTTCCTGAGGTCGGCGGTCCGACACAGAAAAAGCTAGGCTTCAAGGAGAAACTCAAATGGACACTGATCATCCTTGTCCTTTTCTTCATATTAGGTATGGTCCCTCTCTTCGGACTTGGGAAGAATGCCCTAGAGCAGTTCGAGTTCTTATCTATTATCCTTGGTGCTAAGTTCGGTTCTATAATCTCATTAGGTATAGGCCCTATAGTCACCTCATCTATAGTATTGCAGCTGCTGAACGGATCAGGACTTATCAAATTCGACCTTACAACTCATGAAGGCAAGAAACGGGTCCAGGGAGTTCAGAAGCTACTTTCGATATTCTTCATAATATTCGAAGCAGCGATATATGTATTTATGGGGGGGCTTGCCCCTGATCCTCTTTTGAAAGGCACATTCCTATATTTCAACCTTGAGCTTATAATAATCCTACAGATGGTTATAGGAGGAATCCTCATAATGTTTATGGATGACATAGTCCAGAAATGGGGCTTCGGCTCAGGAATCTCACTGTTCATCGTAGCAGGAGTAGCACAGAGCATATTTATACAGGCATTCAGCTTCATGCCTGCACCTAACATGGAAGAGATGCCTATAGGTGCAATTCCAGCGCTTATCAAGGCATTATCTATAGGCGATCCTACCACTGCAGGGCTTATGTTAGGTAAGATAATAGCTACACTGATAATATTCGGTATAGCAGTCTACCTGCAGGCGATGAACGTGGAGATCCCTCTTTCATTCGGAAGGATAAGAGGACATGGCATTAGATGGCCTCTGAATTTCTGCTATGCAAACGTCATCCCAGTCATCCTGGTAACAGCATTGATGGCAAATATCCAGCTTATAGCAAGGCTTATCCAGCAGGGAGTAAGCCATTCAACCTGGCTCGGAGGATTCTCAGATTCAGGACAGCCTATATCTGGGCTTGTGACCTGGTTCATAGGGCCTAACATAGTAGAGAGCTTGATCAAAGGCAGCCTATCCTTGGGAGATATCGCGCATGCGATAGTTTATGTCATACTTCTCATGATAGGATGTGTAGTATTCAGCGTATTCTGGGTCCAGACTTCAGGTATGGATCCAAGAAGCCAGGCAAAACAGATGATGTCATCAGGACTTCAGATCCCTGGCTTCAGGAAAGACCAAAGGGTCCTTGAGAGGCTGCTTGAGAGATATATCAATCCTCTGACAGTCATGGGAGGCCTCGCGATAGGTTTCCTGGCAGGAGCTGCCGACATCTCAGGAACAATAACAAACGGAACAGGGCTTTTGCTTACAGTGATGATAATCTACAGGATGTATGAAGACATAGCAAAGCAGCATATGATGGACATGCATCCTATGATGAAGAAATTTATGGGAGGATAAAGATAATAAATGGGATTCATTTCACTTCTTGATCCAGTATTTGCACCCTTATTGGCATTAGGGCCTCTTGCAGCCATTGCGATAATATGTTTCATCCTTTCTGTGATAATAACTGTAGCTTACAAGTACATGACTGATCAGGAGCTCATGAAGACCCTCAAGGCAGACATAAAGGGTTTTCAGAAGCAGATGAAGGAGTTCAAGGACAATCCTGAGAAGATGATGGCTATACAGAAGGATGCTATGGAAAAGAACCTCCAGTATATGATGCATTCTATGAAGCCTACGATGATAACATTCATACCTATAATCTTGATCTTCGGCTGGCTCAATGCGAACCTAGCGTTCCTTCCTATAATCCCTGGTGCAGAGTTCACAACCACGATAACCTTCGCCAATGGGGCTATAGGCCCTGTCGAACTGCTCAGCCAGGACGGAATAAAGATAGTAAGCGATCCTGTTCAAGATATCATGAACAACCAGGCAAGGTGGACCCTGAAAGGAGATGAAGGCGATTACATACTCCAATACAAGATAGGGGACAGGATGTATGAGAAAGACCTCAAGATAAGCTCTGAGAGATACTATGCAACCCCTCTCAAGAAGGTCAAGGATGATATGGTAAAACAGATATCTATCGATAATGAGAAGATGAAGCCTTTGAGCATCTTCGGCTGGAAGCTAGGATGGCTAGGGACTTACATAATATTCTCGATAATATTCAGCATGGTTCTTAGGAAGCTGCTGAAGCTGCACTAGCAGCCAGATAAAAAAGAAAAAATTTATAAGCAAGTTCTAAAAAACAAGTCATAACAATATAGGAGGAGTGGAATTTATCGTAATACCAAAGAGCAAGGATGTATCATTCAACTGCACTGGGGCAGGAGGCATTCTCCTTTTCTGGAAGTTTTTCTAGTCTTATCTATCTATATTTCTATATCTTAAATGAAGGTTCTGAAGGGGTGAGATGGATTGGAAATTAGCTCCTTCGGGCCTCACCTCACTCTCGACCTATGGGAGTGCAATGAGCAGAAGCTGAAGGACTTAGATTTCATCCATGACCTATTGCAGGAGCTGCCTGAAAAGATAGGCATGACAAAGATAACCCAGCCTCATGTATTCAAATATTCCGGCCTTGTGCCTGAAG
>CAYNQH010000036.1:0-7944 GCA_964399255.1 uncultured Methanosarcinales archaeon
TCATCTATCTTAAGCATCACTGATCTGGTCATGTTCAATCCATAGAAGTGCAGCATATGCACGCTTATATTCTCTGGATATACAACCAGCTCTCCTGTAGAGAAGTTTACCTTTCCTACGCTGAAAGGCACGCTGTATCCCTGTGCATCTATTGCTGTTACATTGAATCCAGGAGGCACTTCCGGAGGTATATATGCAGCGATGCTTCTCAGCTTGATATACTCAAAGTGTATAGTGCTTGTCCCTTTGTCCTTGAGGGAGGTGACATCTATCCTTGTCCTGATGCTGTTTGCTTCTGTCACGTTTCTTATGGATCCTGAGAGCGAGCAGTTTACAAGGTGATAGCTGTTGTCTCCGAAGACAGGCAGCCTGCAAGCTTCCTGCCAGGAGCCATTGCTCCAAACTGAGACTGTGTGGTTCATGAACTCATTGTCTAGCTCTCTGTACTGTATGAGCATGTATGAGCCTAGCAGGGTGTAATTCAGAGGTATAGAATTGTTCCATGTCGCTTCGATATAGCCGTCTACTTCTCCTATGAGGTTGGTATCCTGCTTGACATGCATCTTTGCCTTTATGTGGTCTATTGCAGAGACATCATATGTTGCTTCTCTTGCATCTATCTTGTCATATTCTATTATATAGGATAATGGATCATAGATTTCTACCTCTGAGAGATTGATAAGGCTGTAGTGCAGCATGCTTAGGTTTAGTATGGCATCTTCTCCTACTTCTATTATGAGCTTGTATACTGTGCTGTTCAGGCCGAGAGGAAGGATGCAGCTGTTCTGGCATGCCTCTTCGAATGTAACTATTGGAAGCTCTTTTGCTGGTATTGTAGCATTGGTCTTGTTCTCTTCCATGACTCCTCCTGTAAGGTTCAGCTCTTCCCCTTCTTCAGGCAGGTTCTCTGCATATGTTCCAGGCTCTTCAGCAGGGCTCTCTGGGAGAGTCTCTTCAGGAGCATTGACAGTGTATGCCTCTTCAGCTATGGGGATATTCTGAGAGTATTCTATCTCATTATCTGAGTATACTGCGTATCCGGTTATCTCAGGCATGCCTTTCTGGACAAGCTCTTTGCTGTCTACTATGAGGTAAGTGTTATTCTGGTCTTCAAGCCACACTCTTACTCTGCTATTGCCTTCTATGCTTCCTGATAGCTTCATGCTTGTCAGCTCGAACCTATCTGGGTGCTCCTCAAGATACAATGTGTATGTTGCGCTCTTGTTGAACACCAGGTTGAGCTCTTGCGTATAGCTTGCAGAGTTGCCTGCTGCGAAAAGTCCTGTTATCACAGGCTGCATGAAGAAGCCTGCTGTTAGCAGGCCAAGCATGATGAAAAGGATAAGTGTAGCTAGAGGGATCCTCTTCGGAGCAGCCTTAGGCCTATCAAGACCTTCCAGCTTCCTGGATATCTTCTCTATCCTATCATCTATGTGATGCATGCTCTGATTTCTCCTTTGCTCTTTGCGCAACTGTCCAGACTGTCCTGTCATCTCTTCTGATGAGGGCTGCAATCTGGTGGTAGGTCATGCTGTACTCGTCTTTGAGGTGCATGACTATGGTCTCAAGAACACTCAACTTCCTCTCCCTGAATAGGGAAAGAGGGATATGGAGACCTTCCTCTGCTAAAGAAAATGTTTCAGGCAGTTTCTTGGCAGCGTTTGAATAGGTGCTCCATATTGTCCTTGAATCCCTGTTGAGAATTTGCGCTATCTTCCTGTTCGGCAGCTTAATGTTTTCCTTGAGGTATTTGACGATTGCCTCGAGGGCGCTGAGCTTGTCATTATGGAAGATAGTGATCGGAACCTGTTCGAGTTTCTCCTGTTCCTTCTTTGCTGCTAATTTGAGAAGCTCGTCAAATGATACACCCTGCTTTGCAAGATCCTCTTTGATAGATAAGAATTGGCTTATGAGCTCTTCTTTTGATTTTAAGGCATTTTTATGACTACCAGAATTAAAACTAGATTTATTAATCTCTATTTTTCTCTTCAAAGCTCAAAATCTCCTTTTTTTTGCTTTAAATCACTTATTTGAGCTCTTTTACTGCCTTGTTTCTGTTGAACTACAGTAAAACTGCCTGAATTTATCTGTCTATGTAAGTAGAAGTTTATAAACATTTTGTATTTTTAGTTATTTTTTCTTATTATGTAAGTATAGAATTGGGTTTATAGGGACAACCAAAATTGCGCAGGCGAAGTGTAGAAAAATTTTTCATAAGAATTGTGGGAAACTCTTTTACCAAGTAAACTGAAAATCTTTGATTTTCAGGTGTCTGCCGCTATTATTGTTGTTGCCCTAATAAAAAATTTAGAATAAAAACATCAAACCTTCCATTTATACTTATAACCTGGAAAGCCTTTCTTGCGTTCTATAAAACCCTGCTTGACCATATTGTTGAATACCTGTGTCCAGAGCCTGCTCTGCCCAAGAATCTCCTTGTCAGGTATCCATCGGTTCTTATATTGGGTGGTGAACAGGTGCTTTATGCCCCATGCTATGTTCATCTTCTCATCGCTTTCTGGATCCTTTTTTCTTGCCTTGCCTGCTTCCATCTTTATCCTTGTGTGAGTAATGCATGTGGAGGTATAACAGTATTATCATGAAAAGGATTATTGCTGATGGGAGGTAGTATCTTTCTACCCTGGTCAGTATCTCTTTAGGTTTCTCCTTCTCCCCTTCACCTATCTCTTGGCCGGCAGGTTCTTTCTCTTCTGAGGAGGTCTTATTATATCCCTCTTCGCTTTGAGGCTTTTCACTCTCAAAACCTTCCAGGTTTACCCTTATGAACCTTACATTGCTGGTGTAATAGGTGTTATTGATAAAAGTTATCATGACATCTCCCATCCTGAAGGCATCATTATCAAGGTCTGCCTCTAAGAATGCGCCCTCGCTCAATCCATATTCCTTTCCTTCTATGCTAAGCTGTACCCTATGGGCATATCTCTTTGAGATGAATGCTTCGTATTCTTCTTTATCATATATTATTGTGAATGTCTCTTTCGGCTTGAGCTCTACAGTGACCTGGATGTTCTTGTCAAGGTCTACTCTCTGCTTGAGGATGTCTGCGAAGACAAAATTTGAGGCCCTCTTTACAGTGTCCTTTACCTTTTCTAGGCTTATGCAGCTCCCGCAATCTGCTGCGCAGTTGCTGCAGCTCTCGCTCCCGCTGCAGACATCATCTCCGCAGCTTGATGCTATACCTATCCCTGGATCCCCTAAGTAAAGCGTTACATTGGTCTGGGTAGAGCCGTCCTCAAGCTGGGCCAGCTCAATCCAGTTTCTGTCTATGCAAGTCTCGCTGGTGAAGTTCCATGCTGCGCATTTCCAGACAGCCTGCCTAATAGCAGGATCATGGCTTATCTCTGTAAGGATATGGTCATAATCTGTGACTAGAGGGTTTATCCCGCAGAGCACTGAGAACCTCTTGCTGTCTTTTGTTACGCTTCCTGATTCTGACAGCCCTAGGAAGTTGCCCTGCAGGCTTCCGCTGTTGAATATGCTTTTTATCCTTACCTTTCCGCAGTTCCCTGCTGATGAGGGGGTTATCTCAATCTCGTACTTCACGCCATAGCTAAGGTTGAACCTGAATACCTCATCATCTGCCCCTATCAACGTTCCGTTGTCGAGATAGAGGTAGACAGAAGAGGATAAGGTGTTATTGTCCCTGTCAAAGATCCTTGCATCAAAAGTATAAGGCAGGCTTACATTTATGGTGGTGTTCCTCATGATATCCTGGTAAGGGTCTGATGCCTTGACTAGGTAGATCCCAGGAGATACATTTACTTTCCAGAGGAATGAGAGATCTCCCTGGCCGTCGGATGTGAAATTTTTAGGCCCATAAACTGATGAAGATGATTGGTCGAATATCTGGATAGAGATAGGCCTGTTGCTGCTGAAATTGTACCCATATATCTTTGTGGTCATATTTGGGGAGACTATGTCAGAGTAAGGTTCAAGTCTTGAATCTTTGCTGGCGCAGATGTTGCTTATGCAGCTCTTTGTCACGCAGAAAGCGTCTTCAAAGCATGCATCCCCTACTCTCCCGATGACTGTTAGGCTTGATGAGGTCTGGTCTGCGTTCACATTTTGGGCTGTCAGAAGGATGACCACTAGAGCGATCAGTGCTGTTATATGGGATGGGCCTCTTGATAACATCTGCTTTTTTAACTCTCTCTTTTAACTATTTAACTATCTTTTATTGTTTCTTCTACTATCTGTATTTAAATAATTTTTTCTTTTTTTGTAGGCGATTATCATGATTAATATCAGCGCAGATAGTACTGCTGCTTTCTTTTTCGAGAATTGAGGGGTATCTACTTCCGGATCAGGGATTTCATCATGCTGCATCCCATCAGGTTGAGGCTGGACCTTTGCTGTAGGGGTGTAGTTCATCGCACTGGTTGGGCTGGCATGTCCTTCTGGAGTAACATTTACCATGATCCTTGCCCCGACGATCTGGTTGATGTCTAATACTCCTCCGGAAGAGGTCTTTGATCCAGCCTTTACAACAATCTCATACTCTCCAAGAGGGGTGTCTGATGTGTCTATAGTGACCTTTATCTGCTTGCAACCTATGGATCCTTTGCATCTGCCTTCAGTGAACTGCGCTAAAGAGAATTCTCTTGGCTCTGATGTCACATTCTTGATCTGAGAGCTGATCGTCACTGTAAACTCTTTTGTGTCAGAGTCAAAATTGTAGACTTCAATGTCAAATGTCTTTGTTGAACCCTGGATTATCTGATCGTATGCGCATCCCCCATCAGTGCTTATGGGGAAGCATCCCGGAGAGATCCCTATCCCTGACCTTGCTTCAGCATGGGCGGAGCATATTAACGCTGTAGCTAAAATCATGATAAGCATGAATATGGCCTTTTTTCCCATGATATTGACCTACCTCCTATTCTCTTGTGATAATGAAAGAACTATAAAAACTTTGTTGAAATAACTATATATAGGATTTAGGACTGCACTGCAGATATGTTTATCGATCCGCTGTACTGCTGTGAAGGCAGGCCGTAAGGCACATCAATCCAGAAGTATAGCTGGGAATTTGAGCTCATTGCTATATTATTGTCGAATACTGCAGGGCTTGTTGAAAGCCTAGTGCCTAATGCTGAGACTGAAGTAGTGTTCCAGGTCATGTTGCCTACGCCTATGCTATAAGCATTGTTAGTCTGGCCGACCAATGCTGTTCCAGCCAGGCTGAAGTCCAGTTCTATGTTTCCGGTGTTGTTGACTATCATCGGGAACCCTTTATATGTACCTTCATAGCTTCCTGGGACAGAAGTTCCGTTCTCTGCCCTTCTCATGCTGTCCCCTGGACTGGCATTTCCGAAGCTTACAGGATCCTGCTTTAGGTCAAGAGATACTAATGTTGTAACTGTGAAATTGCTCTTCTTCGGCACTGCAAGGTTATTGAACGTGTCATTTGCATATACTGTATAGTTATGCAATCCTGGAGAGAGATAAGGTGTGAAAGCATGATAGTAGACTATTCCTGAACCCTGTGCGCTTCCCCCATTCCTGGTCATGGTATAGTTGATCCCCTCTATGTCTACCCATGCAGAGCTTATGTCATAGTTGTCTGTAAGGTTGGCTGTTATGTTCAGAAGGCCTATAGGGCTTACAGGGTCTGGAGTATCGTTCAAGAAGGTTATTGTTGGACCGCTGAAATCCACGACGTTGAACTTGAGCTCATAATAGTCTGTGAGCCCTTGACTGTCGATAGCTGCTACATTGAGTGTGTAGACTCCGAATGGGCTCCCAGGAGGGATCAATGAGCCTGTGGAGATGTTTGCATACAGGCTGTTAAATACGCCTGAGCTGAAATAGTTATATCTTATATTTTTCACTTGTGTTCCGTTGAAGTCCAGGGTTGCGTTTACAGCTATTATATCCTGAGGGACTCCGTTGTCATCTGTGACATTTGCAGTGAAATTTATAGGGTCGCCAGGCTCAATCCTGTTCAATGAGTCTGTAGTCATGTTTGCCTTGACAATTATGGGGGCTATATTCCTTATAAAAACATAGGAATTAGTGATACTATAATTATTAGAATTTGCCATTACCGGAAGGGAGAAGGCTATTATCGATGTAATGATAAATATTAAACCTGCGATCCTCTTGCCCATCTTAATCCTCTTTTAAGAGATATACTTACGATAGTCTCTTATAAATCTTTTGTTTTTTCTGAGGCTATTTTGATTCTGGTCATACCTTTATTATAACTTCAGGCTCTTTGTCGCGATCTTTAGGTATCCTGACCATTCCAGTGTACTTTACTGTCACATCTTCATCCCTGAACCCATCATGGACAAGGAGCTTGTAGTCTACCCTGACCTCCCAGATGCCTTTGTTCTTTACTGCTTCGCTTATGGTTGAGCTGTACCCTTTCTCTGATATAAGCCTTTCAAGGCTCTCAAAGCCTGTGACCCTGACCATCTCATTGTTGAAGGCTTCAATAGCTCTCTCTTTAGCTATAGACTCTGCTGATGGCTTAACTGCTAGATATACGGCTAATATTATCAGGAGTATGATAGTTAAAGCTATCGAGGTCTTTATTATAGACTCGCTATGGTGCCTTGCAAAAACCGCAATCTCTGTAGTGGCTTTTCTCCTTTGGCTCCCATCATGCCTTAGGGGGACCCTGTGTGATCGGTGTTCATTATGCTTTTCCATATCCATTATGATGACCTTTTACTTTATAAATGTTCTTTCCGCTATGATCTCTTATGATCTGTACGCGTAAAAGCTTACATTGCCTTTGTAAGCTTGAGACAGGGTATTTAGAGGCGCATAAAGCCGGAAATATGCATCTTTGCTGGCGCCTTTTGGCAGAAGGCTATAAAATTTCTGCTCTGTGCTGCTCAGCAGGTGGCTGACATCAAAGCTTGTGTTATAGTTCCATCTTACCCTGTTGACATTTATCTCATGCTCTGGACTAGCAAGACCTATCATGTTAGTCCCGCTTATTGTTATGTTCTCGAAAACATTGCCATTATTAGTCACTGTAGCAGGCCAGCCATGGTATAATGTTGCGTTGACTATCTCTCCAGGGGAGGCATTCGTGAAGTTTATGACAATGTTTGTCACGTTTATAGATACATACACATTGATTGTGAAATTGCTTGTGGCAGGAACTGCTTTAGCACCTAAGCTGTTATTGGCATATACAGTGTAGTTATAGATCCCTGCGTAGATATCAGTGTCAAAACTGTCCATGTAATATATATCTCCTGCGCCGGAGTAGGTCATGGTATAATTTATTCCGTTGATGCCTGCCCAGACTTTGTCTAACCCTATCTTGCATGTGACGTTCGCAGTTATGTTAATTGCCTGTCCAGGGAAGCTTATCGGATCAGGGCTTGCGTTTATCCATCTTATCTGCGGGAAGCCATTGTATATGCTTATATTAGCAGAGCATCCTGAAGAGCATGCCCCGTGTATGTCACATGCTTTTACACAGATGAGATACTGTCCGTCTGAAGCTTCATTTGAGTCCCATAAATATGATAGATTCAGGGAATTGTTCGAATTTATTGTCTGGACAAAAGTCTCATTGATGTCTTTGAGGGTTAGGTTGTAGAAAGCTATTGGATATCCATTAGGAGACTGTGCAGCAGTGTAGTTGATTGTTATCAGGCCAGAGTACATGCCTGATGAAGGCCTATACACATAAGGCGAAGTTGGAGGAAGCCCTCCTTTTTGGATAAGGTCCTGCCTTGCTGGTGAGCAGGTAGCATTATCCAGATTGTCTTTTGCGCAGGCGTAATACCAGAACTTATCAGAGCCGTCGTATTGGTGAAGGTGGGCGTCGACTGTGCCTGTGAAGTTATTCCATACCCCTCCTTTGTTCGTAGATACCTGGGCGGTATCTCTTCTTGTCACATTCGGGATGTACCATGCAAGCCAGGTGTGGATGCCGATGTTGCCTTGCAGCACAAA
>CAYNQH010000037.1:0-7887 GCA_964399255.1 uncultured Methanosarcinales archaeon
CCTCTGTTATCCTGCCTTCTAGGATCTCTTCCTGGAGCCTGGCCATGGGATGAAGGAGCTCTTGGCTGCCTGCTTTGAGGGTTCCTTGTTGGACCAGAAGAGCCGGATCCTGCTGCAGGTTGGGATGGCTGTCTTGGAGGCCTGTTATGAGGCACAAACTCTACTGCATTAGGGTCATAGCCCTGCTCTTCAAGCAGTCTCTTTATCTCATCAGCCTGCTGTCTTGTCACCAGGCCTCTTCTTTCGCTCTCATCCGCTACCATATCATCGATGTCATCCGGTCCGTTTCTGCCGTTCATATTTATCCGCCTCCTAGGTATAGTCTTTTGACATGAACCTGAAAAAATCCTTATGAAGTGTTATTGTAGCATATATCGCGATGTTCTTGATGCTTTTTGAGTTGTCTTTCAGGAAGGAAACCATATCTTCCTTGTAATTTTCATTCTTTATCAGGTTAAGGTAAAGGTCGATAAGCTTAAGATATTTTAGGTCGGGGATGTTATCGACAAACCTTATCCTATCTATGCATTCATTGTTCTTGAAATAGCTGAGGAAACCAATGCTTGCCATGAGGTAGATAGGGTTAATGTTCTCATACTTGAATAATGGATCCTGATATCTCTCGATAGTCTCTTCTAAAGGAGGGATATCCTCGGGATCTACTCTTATCTTCTCAACCCCTTCTCCTGCTGAGTATATGATAGGACTTACCTTGTCGAAGAAGCTGGAGTATATCTTTGAAGATATCCTGAGAGTAAGCTCTACCATATCCCTCTTGATGTCCAGGTATTCCCCTGCTCTTGCATCCATCTCATGAGCTACATCTTTTATTATCATCTTATGCATCCCTTGAGGGTCTCTTGCTGCAATCTCCAGTTCATTTTCTGAAGGGGAATCCAGGAAATAATGTGCCATTATAGCAATGTCAAGCATAGAGCCAGGGACTGCTTTGCCCATAGGCCTGCCAGTCTCATTGTTCTGTATTATTGAAGCTATCTTCTTCACAGGGTCGAACTCTGCCTGCCTTATCTCTATCTTCTCTTCATCAGGCTTTTCCTGTTCTTCGTCTATTGCATCAAGCAGGTTTTTCTCTCTCTTGCTTATTTTCTCTTCTCTCATCTTATCTTCCTTATCTTTCCTTTTTTGTGGCATGTGCAGGCCCCCGTTGTCCCGACAAATCCGAGCCTTTCTGCCTGGTCGGGTTTGTACATTATCTTACCATTAATAGGATTGCCGAACTTTTCAGGATAGAATACTGATAAGGCTTCTGCTGCCATCATCGCTCCTATCACCTGGTTTGTCATTATGACACTAGGGTTCGGCGCATAGATGCAGCTTTCACCCTGCCTTTGTTCGCTTTCTTTGGCTAGCTCTTTTATCCCGAGCTGGCAATCCAGACAGAGAGTTTCATCAGGCTTATAGACAACAACCTGTCCTGCCTTGTAGCTGGTGCCCCCGCTCACCAATGGGACACCATATCTTGTCGCAAAATCATTGAGCACAGCTCTTGCTGCGAAGTTGTCGACACAGTCGAGATACATGTCATACTTGTTGTTCATGAAGGGGGTCTCTTCGCTTATGGCGTCTATTATAGGTATTGCCTTGACATTCTTGTTTATCTGGTTGAGCTTCCATGCAAGGATCTCTGCCTTATGCTCGCCTATGCTGTCATAGTAGAGGACCTGCCTGTTGAGGTTGGTCTCTTCTACATCGTCAGGATCGACTATATGCATCTCTTTTACACCCATCTTTGCAAGCCCCAGCCCGACAAAGTTGCCTAATGCACCTGCCCCTACCATGAGCACCTTCTTGTCTTTCAGCTCTCCTGCCAGGCCTATATCCCGGTCCTGCTTACTGTCAAATCTTGTGTCTGACATAAGGTTGTAATGGACCCTTCCTTTGATCTTCTCATCCCAACTAAGAGGCATGACAAGCTTCCTTACCTCTTCTGTTATAAGGCCGGATATTACCATCGCAATGAGGTCTCCCTGAGGTTTTCCCCTGAAGTCTTCGATTATCTGCTTAGGGCTTATCTCCTGGCCTTGATATTTTATCAGCATAGTGCCTCTAACTTCAGAGCATCCTGCTATTATTGCAGGGATATCCATCATCTGAGAGTATTTCAGTGAGACTAGCTGTGAGCTTGGATCTCCTGTCGCGTCAACTATTATCTGGTTTTCTTTTCCCAGAAGGGCAGAGTTTACATCATAGGCAAGGCATGCATGCATAGGGAAGAGGTTTATGTTGGGGTTTATCTTCTCTATCACCTCTTCAAGGCTCTCTACCCTGCTCATGCCTTCTTCTTTCTCTATATCAAGCAGTTTCTCTCCTTTCTCGTTCCTGGTGTTCCCCATGGCGAGGATCCTTCCCTGCCGGATCCCTTGATCTTTTTCCCCCACTCCTAGGGATGATAGCGAGATGGTAAGATACTGCCCCAGAAGGGTGTCTGCCCCTACTATCGCTATCTTAGCATAGCTGAGCTTATCCTGATCCCATCCTTCTATGAGTTCTGCCTGCCTTTGGTATCTGTTGTCTGCCATGTTGATCATTCGCCTTTGCCTTTCTGCCTGTCATTTTTCTTTGTGCTCATCCCAGACTTTGCTATCAGCTCTTGAGCGTCCTTATCGAACTTGTTCTCTACTACGCCTTCTGCACATTGATATAATCTCGGCAGGTACTTGCTGATAACATCCTCTTTTTGCTTATTGTACACGAAATCTTCCATGAACTCTATGAACACTAAAGGATAACTTTCATGATCTTCTGATATCCTTCTCTGAACCGCTTTCTCTTTTGCATATCCAGGTATCTGCTTATAAACTCCTGCTACATCCTTACCTCCTAATGGCAGGCTTGCTATCGCATCGATAAGTCCTACCTTGTTGTCTGCCATGGTGTTTATCACATCCCTGACCCAGTGTAGGTATTTCCTATTCGCACCATACCTATAGAATCCTGCCGAATAATCTGTCAGTTCTTTTCCGAAGTCTGACAGCATATCTCTGTAGCTCTTCATGTCGAGCCCTGCCGAGCTTATCCTTGCCAGAAGGTCTTTTTCCCTTTCCGCATTGTCATTCTCTATCTTATCCAGCAGGAGGTTGTCTGAGATCGGATCAATCCCTTCCCTAGGCTTATCTTCTTTTTTCCCTTCCTGCACATTTCCTTCTTTTTCCTCCTTGATTGTTCCTGCATCCCAATCTCCAGATGCTGCGAGTATATCCCTATATCCTTTGAGGGATTCTGCAATCTCTATCATGCCTTGTATAAGCCCTTTTTCTTCCTTTGCTGCGAGGAATCCTTTGAAAAGCCCTATAAGAGAAGGGTCATTCTCTACAGCATCTTCAAAGCTTACTTCAAGGATAGTATTTGTGACATTGCTCGGCCTGTATTCTATGCTGTCATCAGGCGCTCCAGCCCATCTCAATGCCTCATTGAAATCTCCGTCTTTAACGAAGATATTATTGAACTTCCTTGCCCAGTTACCATACATGAGGCTGTCTTGTCCTTTGCTTGAGAAGGCGTAATCTCCAAACATTGAAGCCATCCCTTTTATCACGGCCTTTTTCTCCTCCTCCAGGTCATAAGGCTTGTATCCTTTGCCTTCTGTGAGGGCCTTGATGTACTCTTCTATCCTGGATTCTGGCGCTTCCTTATCCCTAATAAAATAGTCCATGAACTTGACAAGGTCTTTGTCATCTTTAGCATCAAGCTGGTGGTAGAAGTTGCATGCTATGCAGTCTATGAACTTCCTGTCTGTCTTAATGGAGTAACCTTCTTCGTTCTCTTTAAGCTCTTCCTTAAAGGCGTCTGCTAAAGAGGTTTCCTTGCCAAGTATCTTATAGAGAACTGTGTCTGCCCATCCGCTGTACTTCCCTTTCATAGATGAGGCGTACTCCATAAACTCAAGTACAAATTCGTCTGTTATATCCTTTAGCTCCTTCTTTACCTCTTTTTTAACATCTTTCTTTGATGTTATCCTGCAGGCTCTTGGATCAGAAGATTCCATAGCAGTTTCTTGCGCTATGAGGTCAGTGAGGTCCTCCTGCCTAATCGGCTCTTCTTCGGCCTTTTTCCTTCCATCTCTTGCAGATGTAGCTTTTTCATATAGCTCGTGATGGGAAGAAGTCCCCTCTGAGACAGCGCTTACGGTGCAGTTTTCATCAGCAGCTTCCTTATCAGATTCTTCATCGGGATATTCTAAGCTGTAATCAAATCCGAACCATGAAGGCCAGCTGGCAGGAAGTATCTTTGATCTCCAGCCTGTCTTTTTCTCCTTCTTCCCTTTGTCTTTATCTTTCCATATCTTTTCTCTTCTGGGGGCAGGGAACTGTATCTTCTCTTTTATCTCTGATATGAGGCTTTCATCTGTGAATGTAAGATCATTCTCTACCTCGATGATCTCAAGAGGCACGACTTTCTTGTATTGCCTTCTCTCTCCGGTTATTATATCTTCTTCGAGGTATGCAAGCTCAGTATACGGTCTTTCATTAGCTGCATTGACCACTATAGAGCATGCAGTGCCGATAAGCCTTGCCTGTTTTATGTCCATATTAGCGTTTTCAAGAAGGCCTTTGAGAAGGCTGTACCCTAACTCTTTTGCATTATCCTTGACTTCTATACCTGCATCTTCAAGGAGCTGCCTTATCTTTTCTTCATCCTGCAGCTGGTATTCGACCATCCCATCTGTCTTTTTATTGCCCATCCTGGTGAGCCTGAGGTCTCCGTTGTTCCCTTGGATCCTTGTCTCTATCCCTCCTGAGAAGACACCTATCTTTGAATGATACTGCTTCCTTGTCTCTAAAGATACTGTATTGAGGACAGTGTATATGTTCTCATCATCTGTCCCTGAATGGAATGTGTGATGGTCACCATGGCAGTGTGTCCATCCTAAGGCTTTATACCCTTTAGGCATGAACTCTTCTGCTGCGCTTATCACGTCAGCGCCTTCTATCTCGACATCCGATCCTGAGACGCGCTGGTTTCTCGCGAGGAATATGTCTACTATGAGATCATCATCCGAATCTTTCATCCCAAGAGGGAACCCGTACCATTCATACCCTCTCCCCCCTACCTTCTTCGCGAGCCTTGCGAAAGCGTTGGCCTTTGCCAATGCTCCTTTTGTGATCCTTATAGATTGAGGGATAGAATATTCTTCCTCTTCTTCTTCAGGGCCTGAGAGAAGGGATGCAAGATCATCATCTTCTATCCCGCTGTCTATGAACTCTTGGCTGTCCTGATGAACCTGGCCGACCTGGCCTGCCTGGTCAAGAGGGATAGCAAGCTCTTCGGCAGCCTGTTCTGCTATTGAAGCTATTCCATCCGCCTTATTGCTTTTTCCTGCTGATCTGTTCCAATTGTTCTTCTTATTTTTCTTCACCATCAGTATTACCTCGGGTTCACCAATATATTTGTTATCTGCAGGCCTTTATCCCTGACCTCTTCCTCTGATATCCTATGGCGGCTCATATCCTCCAGCTTGTGGTGAGGGCCTACACCTAAAAGATACCCTGATGTGATGACCTGCTTTGCATCAGAGAGAAGCTTGACTATGGCATGTGCTTTATCAAGACCTCTCACTGCATTATCATAACTGTAGTTTCCCATGCATATTGTCTGCCTGAGAGAACCAGAATCCTTTATGAAAGGATGAGAATATCTCTCAAGGACTCTCGGGGTGTTCTCGAATCCTATCATGTCATTCCTGTAGGTTATCTTCACCCCTACCCTGCATCCATTGAAATGGTATAATCCTCCGGTTTCAGGGTGTTTCAATACGAACTCTGGAATCCTTACATAGACATAATAATCTGAGCCTTCCTTTGCGAACCCAAGATTATCCTTGCAGAATTCATCCTTCTCAAGGAAATTCTTCATAAGTTCTTTCTCCCTCTCTATCCTTTCAACCTTCTCTGAAAGGATATCATTCTCCTCAAGGCATGTCTCCTTTATCTTCTGTTCAAGAGCATGCATGTAATTATTTTCAAGCGAGCTTAAGCTGGTCAGAGGATAAAGGAAATACTGCGAATCATTTATCATGATGTTCTGCCGGTCCCTCCCTCTTCCTTCAATGAGATCATAAACTATATCCTTGAGGCACAGGATGTTCTTATTGCCGAGGACATTATTTGTAAGTACTGAAGGTTGGAGTTCTCTTTTGTCTCTTGCATAGTTCATTAGAAGCTTCTTTATCTCATCATCCTCAGGAGGCATTTCCTTCCCCTCTTCAATGAGGTATTTTGTGTCTTTTTTTCCTCTGGTTATCTCCAATAGGATCTCTATATCCCTGATATCATTATCATCTCTGAATGCTGCTGAAAGAGGTTCTGAGCTCCTGCTTTTTCTTTTCTGGAATTGGACAGGTTCCTCGATGAAAGGGTCTTCAGGTCTTGAGGTCTTCTCTTTATTTTCTTTCTGCTTTCTGCCCCTGCTTTTTGGGACTTCTGCCTCGATGCCTGCCTCTTTCATAAGCTTATGCAGGTAATCTTCTTTCTCTTCATCCTTCTTTCCCTCTCTTTTTGAGACAAGGGTCTCGAAATCCTTGTCATCTTCAAGGACAAGAGGGAAAATCTCATTTATGATGAAAGAAAGCAGCTTATTTTCTTTGCCTATCTCATACAGTTCTTTCTTTGAGAGCTTTACGCTCTCCAGCTCTTTTTTGATTATCTGTTCCTTCAGGAGTTCTATCTGCTCTTCATTGTTTTCCATGTAGATTCGTTCCAGCTTTGCTATGGTCTCAAGCTCAAGAAGAGGATACCTTACTCCGCCCAAGTTAAGGTAGTTGCTTCCTCCTATGCCATTCCCTACCTGGAACACCCTGCCTTTGAAGACCGCTATGGGTGTCTGTTCGGCTAACAGCTTGAAATAGCTAGGAGGCAGCATTTTACCTAGATGATCCTCTCAAGTCCTCCTCTCTCTGTCGCAGCTACCTTTATCTGGACATGTCCGAATTCTGTCCCGTCTGCGGTCTGGCCCGGAAGGAAGTACTGGTTGATGTCGTTGTTAGGCTGCACTTTCTCCCCTCTTACGGTGATGTCGTAAGGCTTTCTGATCTCATTGTTTACCCTTTCTGCAATGGTCTTGTAGCTGTCTTTCAGGTTCGCTTCCCTGACTACATAGTTCACTGCATCCTTTACAGTCATACCTTGAAGCCTTTCTGGAGGGATAACTGCTGCTGCGTATTCTGCGCTCAGTCCTGCGCTTATCTTCACTATCCTAGGTGCTTCTGCTCCTAGCACTCCTTCGCCCAAAGGTTGGTGGTCTTGCTGTTGTTCTGCCATTTTAGTCCTCCTGACATAGCTCACGCTACGTCAAATTTTTTAATATCTCTTCACCCGCCCTTTATTGAGGTGAAGTCCAGGGCATTTGCCCTGAACTTCCTGCCTTACTTGCGGAGTTTACTTCGCAAGTCTGAAAATCCCGATTGGTTCGAGATCTTCTTTACCTTGGGCGGGGTAAGCATGATATGTCATGATACATCCTTTGATTTTTTTGATTTCGAGCATTTTGGAGCATGGCTCCAGCTAGCTTGTGATTATTTTTTTTCCTGTTTGATCCCTCTCCCTGGGCGTCTCCCATAAGGAGATTTTCAGCTATCCCCTGTTATTCTTGGGTGAATGTTATATTTCAAAGGTTGTTGTGGAATGCTCTACACATTGCGAAAAAGAGCATTTCCTCTTTTTTCCTGTATACCTTACATAGGCTTTGGTTGATTTATATTTGATGTAACTATAACATATCTTGTATATGCAATATATACTTGCTCTTTAAAGCCTTATAAGAGTATTAAAGAGACTTGTTTCTCTGTATAATAATATGCGGGTTCTCATTATATATACATTGTGTGAACCTTTCTCCATGTTCATATTCTAATTTGGGTTTTTGGAACCA
>CAYNQH010000038.1:0-7801 GCA_964399255.1 uncultured Methanosarcinales archaeon
TGAGGATAATGAAAGGTTTGAGAGCTACCTAAAGTCAATAAAGAATGTAAGATACATAACCAAGACCTTAGGATTATGGGATTATGAGATAGATTTTGCATATGAGAGCATAACAGGGCTGCAGGGAGAGATAGAGGCGATAAAGCAGAGATTCCCAAATATAATAAGGAAGATGAGCATGATAAGCTTCGGCAAGAGGATAGTCACGAACAAGGAAGACTTCCTGAACTAGATCATCTGATCATATCCTTAAACACTGCTAAGCCAGGCTCTTGAAAATATCAATTATAGAATCTGCATCCTTCAATGATAGTATCGTGTTCCTTATCTGCGCAGCGCCTGAGATCCCTTTCACGAACCACATGGCATGCTGCCTCAGCTCAGACAAAGGCTGCCTCTGCTGCTGGCCATAAAGCTCGGCAAACCTCATGAAAGATCTTACTTTCTCCTCTTTTGACAGCTCTTCAGAACCCTTCCCTGTCTTGAAAAGTTCAAGGCACTGCCTGAACAGCATAGGGTTCCCCATAGACCCCCTCCCAATCATCACCATGTCGCAGCCTGTCCTTTCGATGATCGATTTTGCATTGCCTGGCTTGAAGACATCTCCATTGCCTATTATAGGCACATTAGCCTTTTCCTTTGCTTTCTTTATCTCGTTCCAGTCAGCCTTGCCAGAATATCCCTGAGCCTTTGTCCTTCCATGGATCGCTATTGCACTTACCCCTAAATCTTCAAGGATCTTCACTACCTGCAGCGTGTTGATAGTCTTATCATCCCACCCTATTCGGATCTTTGCAGTTACAGGCTTGTTAGTGTTTGATATGACAGGAGAGACTGCCTTCTGTATCTGCTCTGGATGCTTTATCAGGAAAGAGCCTGCCTTCAACGCGAGTATGTCTTTCTCAGGGCATCCTAGGTTTATATCGATTATCTTGGCAGGTATGTCTGATCTGTCTTCTATGATCCTTGTCGCCTGCGCCATCTCTTCCTTATCTGAACCTACAAGCTGGAAGGATACAGGAGCCTCATCCTTATGGATCTCTGCGATTTTCAGGATAGTCTCAGGATTGCTTATCAACTGCTTCGCAACAATCATTGGTGTACAGACAAGGCCTGCACCGTTCTCCCGGCAGATCCTCCTGAAGGCCTGGCAGTTGACCCCTGCCATAGGAGCAAGTACTAAAGGATTCTCGAGCTTCACATTCCCTATCTTCCTATCAAGCTTCATGCCTTCTTGTTTTCCGGTTTTATTATATAATATTTGCCATAATCTTTGCATAATATTTATATACTCCAGTATATTAATCTGCCTTATGGGGGTAAGTAAGAAGCACACGCTAGTGCTTTTTGCACTAGGCCTGTATCTTAAGGAAGCCAACAGGAGATTCACCGATAACCCTCTGGAAGTCTCTGTCTCCAAGGTCCATTTCATCGATGTCATGAAAAGAGGCAGGATAATAGAGAAATCTGAGAGAGCTTTATACAAGAACCTTGAGACCCTTGAGAGGTATAATCTCCTATCATATGGTCATTCTGCATTGAGCCTGACAAAGAGAGGATTAAGATTGTTTGATAAGCTCAGCAGGGAGACCGAGCCTTTCATAGCTGTCAAAGAGACTGTCAGGCAGGGCCTGCCGACCACCAGCAAGAAGGCCCAGACAGTATTTAAACAGTAATAGCCTGCTTCAGTGATTCCTGCTAAAATATCCCTGATTTAGGCGTTTTAATAACAAGATTTAAAAATAAATTCTTTCTCCCTCCATATATTCTAACAGCCCTGTAGTCTAGCGGTCAAGGATAGGGGACTCTGGATCCTCTGACCTCGGTTCAAATCCGAGCAGGGCTAGCAACAGATAAGGGTAAACCAAGGGACTAAGTCCTTTGGTTTACTTTATTTTTTATTCTTATAAAAATCTCTAATTACCCTTTAGAATCTCGCCAAGCTCTTCCAGACTATAAAGAATTTTAGTATTATATAACTCTCCAATTTTTTTCTGGTTAAGAATTTGAGCCCACTCTCTTTCCGTAACTACAATATCACAATAAGGAACAGCTATTGCTAAAAAACTTAAATCCCATAGATCATTAGGCTTTATTGGCCTACTTGAATTCATATTACGAGCTTCATTTAAAACATGAAAAACGTAAGCTGTTGGGATTGATTTCAAAAAAGACTCTGCAGCTTCTTTACTTGAAAATATCTTTTTGGTATACTCATTAAAATCCAAATTAAAATCTGAAAGTATTTGGATAAATGGATCTCTAATAATCGTGATGAAAAATCTTGCATCACTAATATCTTTGCGCTTTTTCTTATCTGGGTGAGAATACTCCTTTAACCTTAGTTCCTCGAGTTCATTTACCATCTTATCATCCTGTTGCCTCCAACCCTCAATGTATTCTAACATCTTGTCTTTAGACAACGCATCTGCCATCAGCTCAGAATTTTTATATGCGGAGAGTATTTCTACCTTAACTTCTTCTGGAACTGCTTTATTCTTATCAGTTGATTCTATTCCTGCTTTTCTCCCGAAACAATGTCCTAACTCATCCCCAAACACAAAACTCGAAAGAGGGATGAGTCTTCTGCCGAGAGATGTCAAAATGGCATTCCTTATTTCTGGGTTAACAACTTGTATCCAAGGACGAATTGTGTTAAACTTAGATAAATCGAATATAAACTTAAATAACTCTTTTCGAGAATCCAATTTTGTTCTTTTTATTGTCTCATGAAGATGCGCAATAGAAAATGGGAACCTGTTGACCCCTTTATTAGATGATTCAATAACATCTTTACAGAGTTCTACATACTTGGGATACTCAGGACTTGCCCCATTATAAGTTCTTAAAAGTCTTACATAAACCCATTGATCTAAATATATAACTTTCATATTGGAGTATTAGTAAAAATCAAGCTGTGGAATTGGTGCTTGCTAAGGAAGTGAATCCTACTTTCAACCAGTTAACAAAATTAGTCCAGTTTACAACAAAAACAATCAGGAACAAAAAGAATATGAAAAGGAAAAGGCCAAATAAGAAGAGATAGTAACAGATCTTCCTGAAAGTTTTATTCTTCGAATTAATTGAGGCTATGCCAAATATTACACTCAAAAGCAAAAAAAGAACGCAAGTTAAGCCAGTTATCACAAAGTATAAGCTTTTTGTACCAAATAAGCCAATAAATAGAGCTGTCACAGAGGCTAAAGCAGTTATCAAAGGGGAAAGTTTCAAGATTTGTTTTATTGCTTCATCATTCACATCTTCTGGAGTTAGGACATCGTTCCACCCTTTATTAAACCGAATAAGCTGTTTGAACAGGAAGGAAAATATGTTCTTCATACCTTTAAGAGTAACCATCTTTCCGAGCGTAAATATCCCTAAAGCCCAGATAAGGATAAAGAAAATCTTTAGTTTTACAAAATTATCTTGAAATGCATAATCCTTATTGATCTTTTCATAAAACGTTTCACACCTTCCATTAAGTTTCCTTAATCTACTAGAAACACCAGCAAAGTATTCTGCATCACTCATCAGATTTTCAACTGTGCCCCGCCTTATCAAATTTTCTTGTATCCCCCTAATATCCTCCTTCTGACTATTTAGATAATTGATTTCTTCTTTATCCTCAGACTTCAGGAAATAAAAGATAAAGTGGTACTTATCCACAATAGACATGGAATTCCCTACACAATTAGAAAATACATAATACTCACTGAATATATTTGCTTTCGTCATGTACCATAAAGAAGTTGCTATATATTCGTCAATCTCCTCCATTTCAGAACTATACCTATAATCCCTGTGCCATGTTAACCCTTCATCAATAAGTAATCTGACCTCTTGCGATTGTTCTTGAGTTATCCTTGATTCTTGCTCACCCACAACCAGATTGCTATTCAATCTTTCATCAAGGTTGAGTATGTACTCTGAGATCTTTAAAGTATCACTGAAATCAAAAGGCTGGCTTTCAATCTCCTGAAAATCTCCCTCATAATCAACAAAATTATGTGGTTCAATCATGATTAACAAGAAAGGGATAATAACAGCTATTGAAAGCAGAACTGCCAATGAATAGTTTAATTTTACCCCCATAGAACGTTTAAAGTGAGATTCATTTATATAATTTACCAATTGGAAATATATTCTAAATAATATATTTTGAAAACAATAATACTTATTATAATAACCTTTATAAATGACCTTGGTTATATCTATTCAAAAGGGGCGAGAGGAAGAAGTATTCATTCCTAGAGACGACAAGTGACGGAATCTACTTCTTATATAAAATAATTAAAACAGGTGATTAATGCGGAAATCCATATTGATATATCCATAAAATATAACCAATCAGGGCATAGTATCATTGGTTATGTTGACAAGAGACAGCCGCTTAATAGACAGGCCCTCATTATCAAGGATACCATTAAGAAAGAACTAGGAAAGAAGTTTCGCTTGAATTCTATACTCAATCAATTCCATGCTGCAATAATATTCATCTTATTAAACAAAAAGATAAAACACGCTGAAAAAATTATAATCTGTAATGATTACAATTACGATGCAGTAATGGACTTCTTAAGCGTTCTTTATGGAGGAAACAAAAAATACATTTCTAAGTTCATGAGTTTATCTGAATATAGAGCCCAAATAAACAATCCTAAATTTAAGTCACACGCTGACAGATTCGTCAAGAAGGTCTGTAGAACAATAAAGAAGAGGAATAATATGCATAAAAGAAGCGAGGTAATGGACAATTGTAAGTTCATTACCAATCAAGACTTACAATCACTTTTAGACTATATAAATATTCCGCACGAATCAAAAAAACTTATAAATCTATGTACTGTAATACAACAAAATTTATATAATTAGGTATACTTATATACATATTAAGAGACCAGAACCCTTAAAACCCCACTTCATGTGGGTATGCCAGCCTTTTGGTGGGATTTGGTTGGGTTCTCTGACTCTCTTTTTAATTCTTAAAATAATTAGCTCTATTTTTTAGCCTTAACTGTTAAGAACCCGAGCAGGGCTATTTTATTTTAATTTACAGAAAACCCAATCTTATTTCTTCTTGAGACAACTTCTTCAAGCTTTGCCTTTGCAGATTCCTTTGCGATATGATGGGCGAGAACAAAATGCTGGTGTATAAGCTTAGGAAGTTTTTGACCGTTTACTTCCTGGAAAACAAGTTCTTCCCATATAGATCTATAGAGCATATAATGGTTGCATGCATACAGACTATATTCCTCAGGAATAAAACTTTCAAGGAATTCTTTGATCGCTCTTTCTTGAGAATAAACTTCTTCCTTAGTGCCTATAAAGCATCTTACTTTAGGCAGTTCATCATAGACGATGAGAGCGTGAGAATAGGCATAAATCCCTTCTCGGTACACCATCGAATCATCTAATACAGCAAAATCTTTCATAATACTCCTCCTAATAACTCCTAATAACTCCTAATAATACACACCACCTAAATAATCCAACTCAATAATAAATGCCAATATCATCTGAAGTGATGAATATCTCTTTCTTCTCCTTGTCGCTGCTTTTCTTTTCCGAGGGATACTGAGTGCTTCTCCTTACAGGCTCCTTCTTTTCCCCCTCAAAATCCTTCTTAGGCTCTTCTTTGTCAAGGTCAGGGTTCATCTCCAATGCCCTCTTGAAGTTTATGTTGCCGCATTTCATGCAGTTGAAGTATGGCCCGAACTTTCCGTTCATGAGGTCGAGCCAGCCCCCGCATAGGCATTTCATATCCTGGATCTCGCGGTTCTTATGGGCCTGGCAGACAGGGACTCCCTGCTTGTTCTGCGTGGTTGCCTGCTTTCCGCAGAAAGGGCATGAGTCTATCTTGGACTGGCCGTAACGCTTAGGGATGTACATCATCATCACCTCCCTCTTTGCTTTGCAGCCTCTCAAATGCGAAGTCCATAAGAACTTTCAGGTTCTCTATATCTTCCTTATTATACCTCAGAAGCAGGTCCAAGGCATTTTCATCGCCTGCCTTATATTTATACCAGAGACGCACAGCCTCAAAGCCGTCAACCTCTTCGAGGTCATCAGGTCTCTTGATCCCCACTACTTTTTCTATCCTCTTAAGTCCGCCGGCATAACCTATAGAGCTCATGGCAAACCTAAGGTCGATATGAAACTTATTAAAATCTACATCAGGGAACTTGGCCTGGATGAAAGGGATGTCAAAGCATCTTCCATTGAATGATACTATAAGGTTGTACTTCTTGATCTCCTCCCTGAATTCTTCAAGGTTCTGGTCTTTTATGAAGAACTTGCTTTCTTTCCCATCATATAACCCTATTATCGTTATATCATCATTATGCTTATCAAGTCCTGTAGTCTCTATATCAAGGAAGCAGCACCTGTCTTTCATATCAGGATAGGCTCTCCAATGGAGGTTGCCTGGAAGGTTTTCTATAAAGAATGAATAATCTCCATCTTCATATGCCTTGATAGAATTCTTTACATGGCAGCAAAGGGCTTTTTTTCTTGACTCACGCAGAGAGACCTTATCATTGTTCTCAAGGAAGTCATGCCAGTCTGTTACAGATCCTAATATCTGGGATTCTGTATTCTTCCCCACGCCAGGTATATGCACGAAAGTTTTCTTTAAAGTCTTAACCACCTCATTGCATGAAAATGTTGATCGGTTGTTTAAATAGTTTATCATTCATCAATAAAATCCTAAACAAACACTTCCGGATATATTGGAAGATTTTATAAGCAAGATGGAAAAACCCTCAGATGATGAAAAAGATACAGAAGTTCATAAAGGATCCTAAGAAGGCATTATTCAAGCTTTCATGGCCTATAATGATAGGGATGCTTGTCCAGGCGATGTATAACATCGTAGACACTGCATTTGTAGGAAGATTAGGGGCAGATGCGATAGCTGCCTTGACATTCGCTTTCCCTATATTCTTCATATTCATCTCCTTGAATGCCGGCCTCGGAGCAGGGATAAACTCAAGGATGTCAAGATTCCTCGGAGAAAAGAGGAAGATAGCTGCCGAGAACACTGCAGTCCATGGGTTAGGCATCTCGATAATATTCGCATTGATACTATTTGCTGTCGGCTGGGCATCGATCAAACCTCTGCTTTCCATCTTTGGGGCATCCTCTCAAGTGCTGCAGCTCTCAACAGACTACTTATCTATAGTTTTCATAGGCCTAGTATGCATGTTCCCATCATATGCATTGAACAGCATATTTGCGGCGCAGGGAGATACAAAGACTCCTATGAAGATCCAGGTAGCAACCCTTGGATTGAATATGATCCTGGACCCTATATTCATATATGTACTAGGCTATGGGGTAAAGGGTGCTGCTATCGCTACGGTAATATCTTTAGCTGCAGGCCTTGTGCTGTTCCTGCTACATATCAAGAAAGCCCACGTGAGGCGGGCGATGAGCTCTTTCAGGCTTTCAAAGAGGATACTGCTGGACATATTCAAGGTAGGGGCCCCAGCCAGCATCATGATGCTCCTCATGTCAATATATTTCATATTCCTCAATAAGGTGATGGCCTATTTCGGGACAGAATATGTAGCTGCTTTCGGCATGTCAATAAGGCTTGAGAGCCTGGCAGTGATGCCTATTGTTTCATTCTCTATAGCCCTTCTGACATTGATAGGCATGTTCCATGGCGCAAAGAAGCATCACCTCATCAAGGACATCACTTTCTACACCATAAAGATCTCTATGGGGATAACATTCATGGTAGGCCTTGCACTTTTCCTTTTCCCTTCCTTATTCCTCAGCATATTCACAAATGATCCCT
>CAYNQH010000039.1:0-7741 GCA_964399255.1 uncultured Methanosarcinales archaeon
GATATGGATAGCACTGTCGGTCTTGTTGTATCGCTGCCTATAACTGATGATGCCTCTCCGTTCTGCATCTCATTGCCTTGCTTGTCTTTCCCTGTTATGGCTGCGGTCACTGTCTGCGTGCCTGTGAGCATCACGTTTAGGTTTGACCAGGTGCATAGGAATGTATCTTCGGACTGCCTATCGCACTGGCCAGGAAGGTTCCTATAGCCGGGCTTGTATTCCGGGATCTCTATGAGGTCTGATAGGTCTGCCCTTACTGTTGAGACATCCAGGTTCTTCTCTCTTATCATAACTTCTGCAGTGACTCCGCTTGTAGGTCCTGAGATATAATCAAGTATGCTTAATGCTGAATCTTTGAGTATAAGGCTGCTTATCAGTGCAGGCTTTGTGAAGTCTACTTCGACATTTATGCTCTGTGAAGGTCCTGCTGCATTCTCTGTCCAGTCAAACACTTTCACATAGAATGTGTGGTTGCCGTCACTTCCTGCTTCTGTCTTTGAAAGCATGATATTTGCAGGCTCATTATTGCCTCCGCATAATCCCTGGCTGGAGAAATCGCTCTCTTTCTTGGAAGGATATTCGACAGTCTTTATCTTTGCCCCATCCCTGTATATATCTATCCTCTTTATCCCGGAGCATCTTCCTGCGCACTGGCTTCTGGTGCAGGCTATGTCAGAGACATCAACTTCCATGCTTAGGTTGTCTCCATCCTGCCTGGCCTGTATAGAGTTTATTGTCGGGGCTTCGCTGTCTACTGTGATGCTGAAAGATAAGGATGTTAGGGTATTTGAGGATTCATCATTTAACGCTACTGTGTTAGGATATACATTGCCTGATCTCATCAATGTGCCTGAATCGAAGATGCAGACGAATTTTGTCGGGTCTTCCAGGGGTTCGCATGTCTGGAACTTGTTTCCCTGGGACTCAAGCTGTGAAGCATTTAACGTGCTATCGCCATCAGATGCTATGACTGTTATCTTCGTGAAGTCAAATGCCCTCCTGTACCCTGCTGTGCTGGTCATGTTAAGTCCGTCCTGTCCGGTTATGCTCACTCCGGTAAGGCTTGAAGATGCATATACAGAAGAGGAATATAGCGGCATGGAGACGACTAGGAAGATCATGATTATGGCCAGGTTCTGGCTTATCTTTGTCAGTTTCATCTCCTTTGTTTTCCTCTGTTTTTCCTTTATTATAAGCTTTTTGTTATCACAATTTGGGAACTATGACGGCGCTATCTGTGCAGGGTTGTCTATCGAGATGTTTGTATAGCCTGATATGAACCCTATCTCTTCATGGAACTGAGGAGGTTCGAAAGCGAACAGGTACATCGTCATATAGCCTCTGTCAAGCAGGTCTCTCCTTGCATAGAAGCTTTCTCCTGTGCTGTAGATCCCCCCTATCAGGCCGGGGCTTGACTCGTTTGCATATATGACCTTGTCAAGCTCTATCTCTTTCTCTTCTCCAAGGCATGTTCCGCTGAACTCGAGGATAGTAAGCAGCCCTCCAAGCGCGAGGCCTACAGGGCCTAGTGTAGCTCCCATAGCAAGATAGCTTACTGCGCTCTGGCCTGCTTTCTCAAGCCTTTCTGATTCTGTCATATCGTAATCTGTCGCAAGAGGTCCTTTGCAGAACTTTCTTGTGTCTTTAGGGATTATTATCTCATCTCGTGTCAGGAGCTGCCCGTCTACCTTATAGTATCCGTTGACAAATCTTGTATTCTTGCCGGCATCAGGATCGTTAGGGTCGAACATGACAAATGTCTGGAAGCTTTCTTCCCAGGGGTCTTCTTTTACCCTCTCCAGGAAAACTATGGCGCTCTCCTTGTCTGTAAGGTCATCTGATGTCTGGGCAAGCATCTGGAAATATTCATAAAATCCCTGAGGTCTTGCATTGTCTATCTCTTCTCTTTCTTTAAGGCCTCTTTTCTTGACAGTTACATTGACATTCTTTATAGGCTCGAGCTGGATAGTTAGCGAGGGAGCCTCTTCTTTCAGTATCTTCGAAGCTGCTGTCACGCATGGAAGCATAGCTATCAGGATCATAAGGATGATGGAGGCTGATATTATCTTTTTCATTTTCTGTATTCTCTTGATCTTTATGGTGCTGGAGCCCTCGCGACTATGAATGCTGTCTCATTGGCGTATGTATCGAGAGGCACTGAATATCCCAGGTAGCCGGGCTTGTAAAGGCTGAGCAGCCCTCCTGTGCAGAGAGGGAAAGGGCTTACCAATCTTGCAGAGGTGTTGTCCTGATTGAGGATTGTCTGCCCGATAGCTGCTCTTGCTCCTGCGCATGAGTAGGATACTATGACCCCTGGGAGGGGCTTTCCATCTTCAGCGTCCTGCGCTTCTATCGTGATATTTCCTGAAACCCAGTTCTCAGGATTCCCGAATAATGATATCCCTACCTTAGGGACAGATAATAATGTCTTGTCAGGGCCGAAAGGCCTGTTGTTCCTTATGTTGGTCTCTAATGCAAAGGTGAATACGAACCCGTCATTGTCGAATGCTTCAGGATCCTCCAGCCTTACGACTACAGGGTATGAGATATCGTACAGGAACCTGAAGTCCCTCATAGACATCTGTATGAATGTCATGTCTGAGGTAACGAGGCTTGGCATTATCACTGCGCCGTTCCTAGGGGTGATATGGAGGTAGGAAGGCATGCTCGATAGGTAGAAGAAATCAGTGTAGTAATTATAATATTTTGTCAGGTCAAGGTTAAGCACAAAGCTGTTCAAAAGTCCCTGCTGGACAGCGCACTGCATGTTGCTTATCCCTGTGCAGTCTGCAAGATAAAGCTCGAAACCTCTTGTGTCGTACAGCTTAAGGGCCTGAACATATGTTGGCAGTATGTCTCTCTCTATAGTCTCTTTCACCTGAGGCTCTATCCAGTAGTTCAGGTCTGCAGGATTGAAGCTGATCCCGCCGCTCATAGGGGGTATGTCCTTGTTCCTTCCTGAGTGTATTGCGATAAGCTGGAGTGTATGGTACTCTGTGAAGTTCCCTTTTATCTCTGCGTTAGTTATCTCTTCTGCAAGGTTGTATATATCTCTCAGGTTCACGTTTATCCTTGAGAAGTATCTTGATGTCTGCTTCTTGCTATCTCCTTTGGCCATGTCAAGAGGGTAATATAATGAGATGACTACATCCTGGTCTGCTATGGTCGTTGTAGTGATGAGCTCTCCTGTGCCTTCTTTTATGTCGAAGCCCTGCTGGGTGAACCTCTCGAACTTGTTGAGGCATCTCCTGAGGTTCAGGTTGACATACCTGTCTATCTGCGCCTCTATAGACTGGTCGTTAGGCGCTCGCTTCGCCCCATCCCTTTCTCCGCTGTACATCTCAGGGCGTTTGCTTGCGAACTCGCAGTTTGACTCGCAGAGATTGTCGCTTTTCATATACCACCAGTAAGGCACCTTGCTGCCTAGGACAGACACTAATTCAGACCTGGTAGGCGCTATATCAAAGTCTACGAACATCTCTCCTCCGTTTAGAGTCATATTGTCAAGGCTTACCCATCCTCCTTGGGCGCCGATATTCTGGATAGCCCTTGTGCCTACCTGGGTTATGCAGTCTGTAACATAGGTCTGTATCGGCTGGAACTCGACAGGCACCTCTTCAGTTATAGGGGAGAATGTAGGTATCTCTGCGCCTACTATCTGGCCTTTGATATAGAATACCAATGCTGTAGAGAACAGGATTATGATGCCTACTATTATGAAGATTGTTATCTGGGATCTCTTCCCTTCCAGCATCTTTCCTCTCTTTTCCATCATCTTTTCCTTTTTTTATTCCTGCACCAGTTGGAAGCAGGTGAACCTGTAAAAGTCTGATCTTACGTTATGGCATACGAAGAATGCGTTGGCATCCCCGTTGCTCTTCTTCATCCCGGCATATACTACATAGCAGAGGTCTCTCTCGCTGCCTTTCTTCTCTGCGCATATCTTCTCTATCTCCCAATTGTATCTTCCTGAGATCTCCTTGATTATCATGTCTGTCTTCTTTGTCACATCCTTATAGAAATCCAGGCCGATAGTGAGCGTTACGAGTATCGCGAGGGTCCAGAAGCAGACCATTATATAGATGAATATCTTATCTTTAGGCTTGAGCTTCTCTCTCCTCTGGTAGGTTTCCTTGAGGAAATAATCTCTTTCTGAATAAAGATACCATATTATCAGGAGGTTTATCAGTATTGTTGCGGCAGAAGAAAGCAGGAACATTATCCTTGCGCTCATGAACTGAGGCGTGTCCATCATGGTCAGGGTGCTTACAGAGTTTATTATTCCAAAGATGAACCAGGCCATGCTTAGATAGTAAGACCATGCTTCCCGTCCATAGAAACCATGTATCGCGAATATGAGGACTATCAGGACGACCATGTTCAGGAATATCGCGTTGGACCCCTGGACTACCTGTCCGAGCACAAGGGATGTCGGGAACTTTACGCTGACGAACAGGAAGATGATATAGAAGATGATCAGTATGGCCATGTATGCTGTCAGCACCCTTAAGCCTGCAGGCATAGGATGCTTTTCCTTATCATGGTGAGAGCCAGGTTTGTAATGATTATAAGAATAACTACTACCCCTTTCTTCACGTCTTTCATGACGTGCCACCCTCTTTTTTCCCATTAAATCAAGAAAAATACAAGTTTAATTTATAAATGTTTCGTTTTTTAAGATGGGCTGTTTTGCCTTAAGTCCTGCGAATTCAATGTCAGGAGTCTTTATTATTGGATAGTAATATTTTAATCATAAGGTGATGATGAAAACTGGATAAAAAGAAAAATTTTATGGGGCTCACGACCTTATAATGGTCTAGACCTCGAAATCATACTCTTTGTGGAACTCTTTCCCGTCTATGATGAGGTTCCTTATTATCTTCCCCTTCCTTGTTGCCATTGTCCTGGCCTTCTCAAAGTCTTTCTCATATTCCTTAGGGACCTTGATCTCCATTATCTTGTATACCTGTTTGATCCTTGCTTCTTTGAACTTGCCTTCAAAGTCAAAGAGGAATTCCTGCTTTATAAGGTCGTAGTCTGACTTGTCAAGCTTTGCTGTAACGAACTTCTCTACCAGCTTGCCTGGTTTTGGGATGGACTTCTTAGGGTTTACAGAATACTTCCCGGACTTTACTGTAAGGAGCATGAACACGTCCCTGAATGTTTCGAAGAACTCTTCGAACTTTGGAGGCGGAAGCACACAGTCGATGTCTGCCTTGTCTTCTTTTCCAGAGATCTTCTTAGGCTCTATCCCGAAATTGCTCAGATCAGCCGAAAGTTTCCTCTTGCCTGCAAGCTTCCCTTTGATGATTACATCTTCTTTCGCAAGCCTTGATACTATGCCGAGGAGCACGTCAAGATATTCAAATCCTGCTGAGACCTGTATCGTGCTTCCTGCCTTGATTATTATCTCTTCTCTCTCGAAGTCTCCAAGGCTGAACCTTACAAACTTCTTATGCGCCCATTCATCTGCGTTATTCTGGACAATCCTTCTTATGAAATTCATGGTATCACCTCATTGCAGCCTGGTTATATGGCCTGTTCTTATCATATGGATCCTGATAATTCCTATGTGATATTATATAAATCTATCGCTGTACTTTCCTCCTTAGCCCTTATGGATGATATCCTGCCCTTATCTCAGGATCATTCATGAAAGAAGGGGTCATGTTGACCTCCTCAGGCTTAAGCCTTGACAGGTCCAGCTCATGCTGCAGCTTTATACCGTGTTTTACATCCAGCACTAGAGCTATTGCCAGCTTTGTAGACTCATCATTCTTTGCTGTGAAACTTTCAAACATCTCCTGTTCCATCCCAGGGTTCTCCTTTATCCATCTGACTGCACTGTCGACAGAATATTTAGCTGCTTTTGGCAGCAGGTCATGTATGTCTGCACCGCTGTCTTTGTAGGCCTGCTTTATATGTTCATAGAACCTTTTCTGGTCGAATCTTTGAGGCGAGCCTGATCCTTTATCGGCATCTTCCCTATCCTCGCCAAGGATAGAGGCGATAGCGTCTTTTGACAATTCTTCAACAGAAGATTCAGCTATGCCTTCACCGAGAGCCTCTGTCTTTATCTCTTCCTTGGCTTTCCTCTCTGATGCGGTCACTTCGGATCTTGCAGCTATAGCTGAAGACCCTGCCTGTGCAGCTATCACAAGGTCATCTGATTGTGCAGCCAGTGCCTCCTCCTGGACAGGCTGATCATCAAGTATAGTGTCGATCTCTGAGGTGATCTGTCCATCAGCCTGCGCCTCTACGCTTCTCTGGAACTCTCTCAATCGTGCATTGAACCCTTTTATTCCCTGCTTCAGCACGCCTTGTGCTTCTTCAATCTTACCTATAGCTTCTCTTATCTCTCCGGAAGACTCAAGCGCTTTCGACTCTTCGATATATCTTTCTCCCTGAGAGATGACTCCTCCAAGTATCCCTATCATCTCAGGCGGGCATTCTCTCCTGTATCTTTTCACCTTGCCTACGCCTGCCTGGAAATTTGCCCTCATGCTGCTGAGCTTATACTTGAATTTCTCTGCAAGCTCTTTCTTGAGCCTTTCGCTGATCCGGAAAGCTTCTACATAATTATTCTTCTTCATAAGGTCTCCAAGCTGGTCATTCTTCTCTCTCATACCCCATAATGTTATCGAGTATCTCTTCGCGAAGTTCATGCTTTCCTCTATCTCATGTGCATTCTTCTCTGCCTTTTCCTCTTTTGAGAAATGAGACCTTATGATGGTCACTGCAGGGAAGAGATTAGTCGCGATCTCTATGCCTTCCCCTACTATAGGGATAAAGCTCAGAGGGAGGAAGTTGGTCGCTTCCCAGGCAGCAAGAAATGCAGGAAAGCTCCCGCTTATTTTCTTCTCGGAGTTGTATATGATATAAGCGCCTAACCAGTCACCTACATCTATCCCCACAGCGCCTATCCCTCCGAGAGCATAATCAAGGAAGCTGAGAAGGCAGTCTGCTCCGTAATCCAGTATAAGTGTGCTGAAGAGCCGCTTGAAGAATATGAAAGATATTATGAGCAGGACTATCAGGAAAATGCCTGCAACGATTCCTATAGCTGCTAAGTCTGCCAATCAGACACCTCTTTTTGTATGCATCATGGATACCTTATAGGTATCTTTTCTTTGCCTATATGATCCTGATCCTCTCGAAGCAGGCCATGCAATATTTTTGGTTTTATAGCCTTTTGACCTCGATGCTTATCGCATCACGTCCAACCCTTATATACCTAGGGCATATGGTATATTCATACCCTTCATTGTTGCAGTATGATATTATATCTTCTTTTTCTTTTTGGGACTTGAAACCTACAGCTACATTTATCCCTCTTTTCTGGCTGTGTATTATATCATACTTCCTGAGGTCCTGCTTTATCTTGCGGCAATGATCAAAGAAAAGGCTGTATCTCTCCTCAATCTGGCCTAGCTTTTCTATAAGCTCTTTGCTTATATCCCATACCCTTATAGATGAGTCGAACTCTCTTGAGACATCGAAGAGCTTCTTCTCTCTTGCAGAGATAAAACCTCCATAGCCTATATTGACAGGCTTCCACCTCCCGAAGCTTCCTACTATGATATCGCTGTAGCTTCCGTCGCATAGCCCTTTGATGCCTAGCGCTCCTGAGGCATCCTCTATGAGAAGGCAGCCATGGGCATGGCAGATATCCGCGATCTGTTTTATTGGCTGCTCTGCAAAGTATCCTGCGAAAGAAGGGATGATCAATGCGCCGCCTGTC
>CAYNQH010000040.1:0-7653 GCA_964399255.1 uncultured Methanosarcinales archaeon
TTACTTCCTTAATAAGTTCAGGCAGGCCGTACTCATATGCAGCTGTGTCCTGCGCAGTGATCCATATCTCCTTGCATCCTTCCCTTAACCCTGCCTTGACTTCCTCCATTATCTTCTCTTTAGGATAGGATTGGAGCCTGCCTTTTATCTGCCTTACAGAACAATATGAGCATAGGTTGTCGCAGCCGGAGGAGACCGGCACTATCGCGACCACCTTGTTTTTCCTTATCTTAGGGAAGCAGAGCTTTGCATAATCTTTCTTGTCCATCATTCTCTTGGTCCTGCCTTCTACGAGGGACTTCACGACTTTTGCTATATCTTTTATGTTATGGGTGCTTATGAAGCAGGTCTTTTCATCCTTTACAGCATCATAGAGCTCTTCTGTTATGCATCCTGCTATTATGTATCCTTTGTCAGGATAGCTCTCCTTTGCTTTCCTTATAGTCTTCAGCGCTGTCGATTCTCCCTTTGCAGTACATGCGTTTATGATTATTATGTCTGCTATCTTCAGTTCCTCGACTATTATGCAGCCTGCTTTTGTGAGCAGCCCGGCCATTATCTCTGACTCATGGATATTGTTCGTGCAGCCAAGGGTGATTATGTGTATATGCATTATTAATAGGTTTTAGGGATATAATAAAAACTTTGCTTTAATCTTGCCGAAATGTTTATAAAACTGAAAAATAAACCCTATGATATGTCTAAATGGTATATAATCAGGATCAAAGACAGCATCTATGAGTATGAGCTTGATGTTCTTTTGAGTTGGTTCTTCCCTCCTCATGTTGTTTATGGGAAATTCAGGAGTTTGAAGGCTATCATGAGAGATTGGTCTGGCCTTGATAAAGATAAATATAAGATCCTGGGATGTTATACCGGCAAAGAATATGAGGGAGGGGCAGATTATCCTGAAAAGCTGCTGCGGAGGATAAAGAAACATATCCAGCCTAAATTTGAGGAGCAAGGCAAGATGTTGATGCTAGATAAGGTTCGCAAGAAGATAGTTATGGGCACACCTATAACCTATGTTAAATATGAGCATCTGACCGTTTCTGAGAAAGAGAGAGAAAAACAACCTAAACCTCGGTTTGTTCCTGAGTATAGCCATGCCTGAATAAATCCTAAATAGAAATATTTATATATATGAAAATGCAATAAGGTATTGAGATGATGCAGCTAGGCGGAAACATCGAACTGACCGGATTTAGGGAATTGGATCCTGGTTCTTTAGTCATAATAAAAAAGATGGTCGGCAACTATGCAAGAAAGATCGCTGACCAGTCATCAAATTTCGAGAAGCTAAGCCTTACCCTTAAGATTGTGCATGAGACTGAGGCATCCAAGAAGTTTGAGATAAAGGCAAAGGCCCTGGACAACGGCAAGCCTTCTAATTCTGAGGTAACAGAGCGTAATGTCTTTGTGGCAGTAGATAAGGCATTGAAGAAGCTTTCCGGAGCTTAGGCTGTTAGGCAAGTCTTGTTAGGCAGGACTACTAAAGATTTATAAATCCCTCTTTTCTTTTGCTGTTTTTATAGTAAAAGGAGGGATTTATATGAAGAAAAAAGGATTTTTTGCCGGACTTTGGGATAAGATAGATAATAAGATGAAGAAGTCTTCTAAGAAGAAATGCGGATGCTGCTCAGGAGATAGCAAAGGATGCTCCAAGTAACTGTTGACTGGCTGCTTTATAGTCTTCTCAAGCTGAGCCCTGAATCAGGACTCGGCAAGTCTCTGAATTTCTTTGTCTACGATTCGATAAAGATAATTGCGCTTCTATTCCTCATGATCTTCCTTATGGGGGTTATAAGGACTTATATCCCTCAAGAGAGGATAAGGAGGTGGCTTAGCGGCAGGAAAAAAGGGGCAGGGAATGTCCTTGCTTCTGTGCTTGGAGCTGCGACACCTTTCTGCTCATGCTCTTCAATACCTATATTCTTAGGTTTTATGGAAGCAGGCATACCTCTTGGAGTAGCGATGTCTTTCCTCATAACTTCCCCCGTAGTCAATGAATATCTTGTTGTGCTCATGTTCGGCTTCTTCGGATGGAAGATAACTGCAGCATATATAGCCAGCGGCATGCTGATAGGCATAGTTGCAGGGTTCATCCTTGGAGAGATGGGCCTTGAGAAACATCTTGAGAAAGGTCTGGTCTCTGAAACAACCAAGCAGAAGAGGATGAAAAAATTCTCTGACCGCATCCATTTCGGGCTGGAAGAGGCAGGCTCGATACTTAAGAAGCTCTGGATATGGATCCTTGTCGGAGTAGGCATCGGCGCAGTCATACATAACTTTGTTCCGGAAGAGGCAATAAAATCAATCATAAGCAAGGGAGGCATATTTGGAGTGCCGATTGCAGCCTTGGTGGGAGTCCCTATCTATGGGAGCTGCGCAGCCATAGTCCCTATCGCAGCAGCGCTTTTCGGGAAAGGGGTGCCTATAGGCACAGCATTGTCATTCATGATGGCAGTCTCTGCATTAAGCTTTCCTGAAGCAGTCATATTTAGGAGAGCGATGAAGCTTAAGATGATAGCTATATTCTTCGGGGTGGTTTCAGCTGCGATAATAATTACAGGATACTTGTTTAATATTCTTGAGAAATTTCTTGTTTAGGAAGATTGTTTATACCGTAAAATTGAATCATTTCCGGAAAATATGAGGTTAACAATATAAAGCAAAAACGCTCTTATTAGCTTATGGGAGATGATTCATATAAAGGATCAGACAGCTATGCTAACTCTTATGGCGATAGCTACAATTCATACAATAACTCCTATGGTTCAAGCCCTTCATACCCTGTAGTTACTAATCCTGTTTATGTAAGTAAAGGCCCTTCTTTTACCAGGAGGATGATAGAGTCTATCACTGAAGGCTTTTTTGAGACCATCGGTGATATAATAAATGCTATAAAGAATGTCACATCAAGGAAGAAAGAATCCTATCAAGCACCTATAAGGAGCTCTTATCAGGAGGTACCTTATTATCCTATCCAGAGCCACCCAATAAAGACTATGCCTGTGAGTCCTATAAGGACTTATCAGCAGCCAATAACCCAGATAAATCCTATAAATCCTGTGACATTACAGCCGATAAAGACTTATCAACAGCCTGCACCGATCCAGCCCATATTTGTGCAGCCGATAAAGAATGTAATAAACCCTGATCCTATAATATATTCTGGCAATAATATAGCCTTTCCCTCCCCAATAATAAAAAAGAAACCTTACCTAAAACCAACAATAAAAACAATAGGGAAAAAAGGAGCAGATCCTATATATTCTGACCCGTATTATATAAATAAGAAGAAAGGGAAGCAGGATCTCCTTGATGAGATACTTTTGGTGCATTCTAAAGACCCCTCTCAAGATCCTTCTCCTAAGAAGAGGACAAGGAAGGAGGAATATCTTGATGAGATTCTTAGCAGGCCTCCAAAGAGGTCATAATATCTTTTGATATTCAGGGTATAAACAGGTAGATGAACAAAGGTATGAGTATTATCCCGCTTATTATCGCACCGATAAAGCCTATTATCATACCTGCTTTCGCAAGGCCTGTAGGGTTGACCTTCTTCTGTATGGTGCTGAAGTTTATCGCTACAAGCGAGAAGAACCATCCTATAGGTGCGAAGAGTGCAAACAGCAGTCCTAAAAGAGAAGAGACAAAGCTGATTATCCCGTAATGTCTTATCTTCGGGTTATGTTTAAGCTTGTCTTTCTTTATGCTGAAGAATATGTTGATTGACAAAGGAGATATGAACAGCAAAAGGCATATCCATAATAATATCTGCTTGGCAGAGTCTTTTATGATGAAAGGTTTCATCGCCTCTTCGAGAGCTGCAGGATCCGCTGTTGATATAACAGCTTTACCTTCAGAGATGACTGCCTGCTGGCCTGCAGTCATCACTTTCTTACCTTCAGAGGTCTCAAGATCTAGAGATCCTTGCTTGAGGAGAAGTAAAGTGCTGTTGCCCTGCTCGGTCAGAAGGAATTCTGTCCCGGTTATTCCTATTTTTACTCCTCTTGCCTGGACCTCATACTTCTTTTCACTCTTTCCATACCTAAAATGCACAGTCCCGCTCTCATAAGAGATGATCTGCTTCTCTGCATCATCCTGTATAATCCTGATGGATGCCTTGCCTCCTGTCGACAATCCTGCGCCATTGAACCAGATATGCTCCCGGTCAGAAGTGAGAACCCTATCGCCTTGGAGCAGGCATCCGCTGCATCCCTCAAGATGCCAGTTATTGCCGTCCCTCAGAAGATTGGCTGTGCCATACATCCTTTGGAACTTTGCAAGCTCGTCTTCAGGCTCCGGCTCTTCCTGCTTTCCTTTCCTATTCTCAAGAGATTCCAATGCCTGGTCCACATACTGGCTTACCTCATCCTGACCTTCTTCATAGATCCTGGTGCATTCATCAGCTACCCGTATACCCTCGTTATTGCAGCTCTCACCTCTCCCAAAATTAGGATGGCCAGGAGTAAGGGAACCTGAGAAGCAAGCCTGCCATATGACACTATTTGCATCTAGGCATGCGTTAAAGTCTGACTCTAATTGTCCAAGCCTTTCATCAGCATTCTTGTAGACTTCATATTCTTCGGGTGTCAGTTCTCGGTCTGCTATCATATACTTGAACTCTTTATAGAGCCTGTTCTCATACAATTGTTCAGAATACTCATCATAATACTCATCCTCAGTTGTCTTTACCTCTGGCTGTGTGGGTGTTGTAGTCTTGGGTTTGGTGGGCGCAGTAGGCTGCTGTGTCGGCGCCTGCTCCTGGCCTGGACAAGGAAGAACCTCTCCGTTAGGGCCTATCTGCCTAAAGCAGGAGCCATTGACCTCAGGTATGTCTGCCAGACTTCGGCTTTCAAGAGAGTAAGATAGCTGGATCCCTACAAAAAGCAGAACAAAGAGTATGATGAATCTTGATTGACCCATGCTTCCTGGGTTACTGAATGATTATAAATATTTTATTAAGTCCTTAGGAGTGTAAATCCCTGGTTTAGGCAGATTTAATCTTAAACAGCCCAATTCCTGCAAAACCTTTATAAATTAACTGTTTCGGCAGTTAAGTGCGAAGCAGGCTCCTAGTCACTATCGTGACTGGAGCCTTACATTTTCTGCAAAACCTTTATAAATGACCTCCTTTTTCCATGCCTTGTGAGATGTGGGTAGTAGCTTGCCTGAATCACTTAAAAACATAATAACGGAGGCTTTAAAATGGGATATCTTAAATACGTAAAGGATTTGTGGAAACAGCCTAAGGCGAACATGCCTGAGCTGTGGAAGACAAGGCTCATCACATGGAGGAGAGAGCCTGTAACTGTAAGGATCGAAAGACCTACTAGGATTGATCGTGCTCGTTCTCTTGGCTATAAGGCAAAGCCAGGAATAATCGTAGTAAGGCAGAGAGTCAATAGGGGAGGCCACACCAGGACAAGGCCTACCGGAAGAAGGACAAAACACTCGAGTACAAGAGTTGTCTTATCTACTAACTATCAGGTAATAGCTGAGCAGAGGGCTTCAAAGAAGTTCGTGAACTGCGAGGTTCTTAACAGCTATTGGGTTGCTCAGGACGGAAGGCATTACTGGTATGAGATAATACTTGTTGACAGGGCTCACCCTCAGATAAAGGCAAGCAAAGAGCTTAGCTGGATCTGCAATAAGAGGGGAAGGGTCACCAGAGGATTGACTTCTGCAGGCAAGAGATCGCGCGGATTAAGGACTAAAGGGAAGGGCGCAGAGAAATTAAGGCCTAGCAGGACTGCAAACCTTAAGAGAAGAGGAAAGATCTGATTTTTTCATCTTTTTTTCATCTTTTTTTCTTTTTATTATTTGTTTAATATGGAAAACATTAAAGATCAGGATATTGTTGAGAGATTCATCAAGGATCTGGTAGGCAGGCTGGTAAAGAAGTTCAAGAAGGATATTGATTTCATAATATTGTACGGCTCTGCTGCAAGAGGCGAGTTCATAATAGGCGTTTCTGATATAGACCTCCTGATACAGACGACTGATGAAGATGCTGTCCAGCCTATAAAAGACTACTCGGCAAAGATCTTCTGGGAGCTTGACAAGAAGCATAAGACCGGTTTCCATAATTCCTGTTCTATAGCAGGCAAGAACCAGAACCTTCTTGGAAGGATACTTGACAAGCTAGAGAACGAATGCCAGCTTTACACACCCCTTTTTGTTTTCGGACCAGAGGATCTTGACTGGGAGAAAGCTCAGATAGTGAAGAAGGACCTCCTCCTTGGGGCAAACCTGTTGGTGTCACAATCTTCAATATTCTATAAGTTCAAGTATGAAGGCAAGATGTATTATGGGCGGGACATAAGGAAGGTGATAAAGCCTAACATGACCTTCTGGGAGAGATACAAAGGGATACTTATCCCTCAGCACTTTGCCACATTTGCAGTGCTGCTCTGGCCTTTCCTTCCTTATCGTGCTGTCAAGTACTGCAATAAGGCTATCCTCTATGAGGTCGACTCTGCGCTAATGTACCTTGAAGAGCTTGACACCAATAAGAGGAGGGTCAAGCATGAGAAGCTTAAGAAAGCTTCCGAGTTCGACTTTGCCATCAGGAACATGACAAGCATAATAGAGTTTGACCTCAATGTGAAATACAGCTCTCTCAAGCCTAAGGATTTTAAGATAATAGAAGAAGCATTAGAATATAAGAAGAAAGGATTTAACCTTGGCAGGCTTTCTGCTTTATCCTATATCTCAAGATGCTGGTGGTTCATCCTCAGGATGAACACGGCAGTATTTTTCAAGAGGCTTTTCTCTAGAAAGAGATTTTAGAAAGATACTTTCCTAGGTTATCAGTACTTGCTCAATACCTTCTTTATGTCTGAGAACTGGTCTCCGAAGATGTGGGCAGAAGTAGAAAATGTTGACAGGCTCCCTATCTTGCAGTCGAGCTTCTCCATCACATATTTCTGGAGCACGAAAAGCTGGTAGATGTTTGCAGACCAGCCGAAGAACATATCATTGCTCCTGACGACTGAAGTAAGGTTCAGCTTCCCGTCACGCAGCTTGAAGTCTATCATCATAAGACCGGGAACCAGCTTGTTATAGACATTTGAGTCCTGGAGTGGATTCCAGGTAGTTACTACAGCTCTCCTCGAGTTAGGGTCCTTCTTCAGGAGAGGTATGATAAAATCATCTATCTGGTTTACTGAATCGTTGAAGTTGAACCCCATGTTCTTAGCAAGAGTTATGTTGGCTATCTCTGCAAGATGAGGGTATACCCATTTCTCGAAGCCGTTGAGGATCTCTATAGGCATGGTTATGTCCTTGAGAGGGTTGAGTATCGTGACCTTCAGGTTCAGGACTTCCCTGCATACCCTCTTGTTCACATCATCGAAGTCCTCGCCCTTTTCAATCACATACTTTAATGTATCCTTCCAGGTCTCCAGCGTGGTCTTTCTTGTTATTTCCATCTTCTATATGAACGATGTCAGCTTCTTGTCGAGCTGGTTTACCTCTCCGAAATCAAAGCAGAAGAAAGGTATAGAGTATGAGCTCAGCATGACCCCTACCTCTCTTAATATCTCTTCAGGGTTGAATGAGCCCTGCTTGAAAACCCTCATCCTATCCCCTCCATCGAATATCTGGAATATCTTCTCCTTTACCATCATATGCTCTTTTGTCTCC
>CAYNQH010000041.1:0-278 GCA_964399255.1 uncultured Methanosarcinales archaeon
TCTTCTATCTCATTCTTGCCGTATTTCTCAAGTCTAGATTTTGCATCTGCTGTTGTTATTCCCTTAAGGTTGGTCTTAAGGTCTTTTAGGACATCTTTTATGTCCATTGCATGGTAATTCTGGTTCATAGTGCACCCCTTAATGCTATGATGAAGGCTATGATGATCATCATTGAAATTACACTTCCTATCATGATAAGATAAGAGAATATGCTTAGCCTGATGACTGAGGAGGTGTCTACCCTTATGTACTTCAATATGAAAACCAATATTCCTGCC
>CAYNQH010000041.1:288-7577 GCA_964399255.1 uncultured Methanosarcinales archaeon
GGAATATATATAAAAGAGGGATAGAAAGGCTCAGCAAGAACAATACCAGGAAAGGCACCATCAGGAAAGATAAGGTCTGCTTGAAGTCTATATTTGGGTTTAGCTTCTGGGCTTTTCTTGAGAAGTATAATGCTGTTGAGAGAAGGCCTGTGATTGAGATGACTACATTGCTGTGGGTTATTATCTCCCCGGTGCTTAACAGGTCATAGTTCAGGATCATATCTATTGAGGAATATATCAATATTATGATGAGTATGGGCAGGACTACATAAACAAATCTTTCCCCTTCCACTAACATGTCCATAGTCCTGTGGGAAGATTTGTATATCGGGTGGTCATCTAGGGTCTTATCTTTATTCTTTTGAGGTGCTTCTTTTTCATGGCTTGACATTTGGTTATTGTCTTTGCTCCAGTTCTTTTCCTTATTCTTGCTTTCTTTTCCGCTGCCATTGCTTTTATTTTGGCTCTTGTTTTCTAGGCCTTGTCTTTTCTGGTCTGCGGCCTGTATGACCTCATCTGCCTTCTTCTCCTCGATCCCATATTTGAGCAGGGCTTTCCTTACTTTATCGAGGGAGAATCCTTTATCCAGCTGTTCTTTTGCGTAATCAACCAGTGTTGGGCTCATCTTTCACTCCCATCTCCTTCTTTCTTGAGTTCTTCTTCAGGTGTGCTAGGAAATATTCCATGCAGTCTATCGCGCAGAATGTCGCTTTCTTCTTGAAGTCTTCAGGGCCGAATATCAGGGTGAAGTTGTTGTGGCTGAAAGGCTCTATCTCAGTAGCGCATGTCGTGCAGCAGCTTCCGTGCTTCTTCATCTCTTCTTTCAGCTTTGTCTTGACAAGGTTCTTTATGTTTACCCCTCCCTTGTCTATATCCTGCTTTATCAGCTCAAGCTCTTCTACCTCGAGCAGTTCTATCACGTCTTTGAACCTATATTTCATATCTATCACCTCATAGTTTTGCTATATGTTGAATGTGCTGTTTATGCCTGGAGCGTAAGCGTCGAAATCAAGGGCTTTTGCCCATTCAAGCATCGTTCTTTCAGATCCTTCCTCGCCATGGTTGAAGAAGACCTTCTCTGGCTGAAGCTTCTTTATAAGCTTCTTGAGGTCGGACTGTCCTGAATGCGCGGAAAAATCATACTTTCTGACATTGCACTTTACCTTTGTCTGGTACCCATCAAGATATACTGCTCCCTTTTCCAGGATCATCCTGCCGTTGGTTCCTTCTGCCTGGTATCCTGTCAGAAGTATGGAATTCTTCGGCTCGAACCACATATGCTTCAGGTAGTCTACTACCGGGCCCCCTGTCAGCATGCCTGATGTAGTGATGAATATGCCCTGCTCTTTTGTGACCTCGCCCCTATGCTTCCACCCATGGACTTGCTTTGCCTTTCCGAACACGCTCTTAAGCTTCGCTGCGTTCTTCAGGTATTCTGGGAATTCAAGTATTGCATCTGTAGCATGTATGGACATCCCGTCGATGTATACCGGAGCATCAAACTGTTTCTGCGCAAGCATGAGCAAAACTTCCTGGGCTCTTCCCACAGCAAATGCAGGGATCAGGACAGAACCCTTGTTATCTATCGTCTCCTTTACTGCTGATAGGAAGTTCTGTTTCTCTTTCTCCCTCGATGGGTGCTCCCTGTCCCCGTACGTAGACTCGCAGATAAGTACATCTACATCCTTATAGCTTGTGTCAGCAGGGTTGAGCAGCTCTGTCTCTGTAGTGTTTATGTCGCCTGTATAGAGCAGGTTCTTATTCCCCGCCCTCAGGAGTATTGAGGTGCTGCCTGGTATATGCCCTGCATCGAAGAATTCGTAGCTTACTCCTTCAAACTCTCCTTTTTCCAGCTCTTCTACCTTCCTTATGCAGTTGATGACATCTTTTATGTTGTGAACTCCGTACCTAAGATGCTCATGAGAGATCTTTCCTATCATAAAAGCGTCTTTTAGCAGCATCTTGCTCAATATCTTTGTTGCAGGCGTCATGAATACTGGGCATCCTAGACGTTCATGGTCAAACAATGGAAGTGCGCCTGTATGATCAAGATGTGCATGGCTTATGAATGCTGAATGGACATCCTGCAGATCTTTCATCCCTACAGGGTATTCTGAGCCTGCCTGTGTAAGCTTAAGCCCTGCATCAAGCAATACTCTCTTTCCGTCCATCTGCAGCTCTATGCAGGATCTCCCGACCTCATTTGCCGCTCCGTGGAATGTCAGTTTCACTTTTTCCCTCCTTTTCCAGCATACTTGGATTTTTCTTTCTCCTCTTCAAATTCTATATACCACCGGTTAGAACCAGCATCATACTTGAACACTATGCTGTTCTTCTTTGATTTATCGATAGCAAAAAGAAGAGGCATGGGGACAGTCGTCTCAAAACTGGACCCTCTCTTGTATAGTTTCCTTCTTATCTCGGTCATTATCCTTTATTACTTATATTTTTACTAATTAAAATATCAATCTATTTATAAATTTTTCTATTAATATTAGTAATTATATTAATACTTATAAAATTACTTATTTTTTTAAAAAGTAGAATAACCTGGTTTTATTTACTACGTTTTAATAGTTACAAAAAGGAAAAGTTTAAAAAGGAGGTGTTTAATCTTCTCTTTTATGGAAGGAAAAACTCCTTTAGCTTTTGTACTTGGAGGCGGGCAGGGCACTAGACTTGAGCCGCTCACTAAACATAGGGCTAAGCCTGCAGTGCCTTTTGGAGGCAGCTATAGGGTGATAGATTTTGTATTGACAAACCTTTATCGTTCTCGTATAACAAAGATATGTGTCCTTACCATGTATGAGTCTGCTTCCCTTCATAGGCACCTTAGATTCGGATGGTATCCTAAGTTTGGGATGGGAGATGAATCCTTTATCATGACTGTGCCTGCAAGGCAGGGCGGTAATGGCCATGGAGGGGGATGGTATAAGGGGACAGCTGATGCGATAACCCAGAACTTAAGGTATATCCAGGAGTATAATCCTAATATAGTGGATATCTTCGGAGGCGATCATGTCTATTTTATGGATGTCTCTCATATGAACAAGGTCCATCTCAACAAGGGCGCAGACCTTACAATATCTGCGATCCCTGTAGACATCGAGCTTGCTAAGGGAAATTATGGCGTCCTTGTAGTAAATGATAGGTGGGAATTGATAGGTTTTGAAGAGAAGCCAGAGAATCCTACGCCCATGCCCGGCAATCCTAGTAAATGCCTTGCTTCGATGGGAAATTATGCTTTCAAATCTCAGGTCCTTCTTGAGGAGTTGGTCAAAGACAGAGAAAATGAGGATTCTAAACATGATTTCGGGTATAACATAATCCCTTCTATGCTTGAAAACGGAAGGAGAATATTTGTCTATAACTTCAGCCGGAAGAAAGTGCCTGGAGCTGATGACAAAGAGATAGGCTATTGGAGAGATATAGGGAATCTTGACCAGTTCCATCAGGCAAATATGGAGATCAGGGCTGTTGACCCTACATTCAATCTTTACAATCCTGATTGGAGTGTGCTTACCCATGTTGAATCCTTGCAGCCGGTAAAATTGAACGGTGCAGGGGTCTTTGAATCGGTCCTTTCAAACGGGACGAAAGTGACTGAAGCAAGCATAGCAAGTTCAGTCCTTTCTTATGGTGTGAAAGTAGAGCCTGGATCAGATATAGTAAGATCTGTGCTTTTAGGGCATAATGAGATCGGAAGAAAGGTAATGATCAAGAATGCAATAGTTGACAGGGGAATAAACATACCTGATAATGAGACTGTCGGCGTTGACAGAGAAAGAGACCTGGAGCGCGGCTTCACCATATCTGATGAAGGCATAACTGTTGTGCCCTATAATTTCAAGTTCTAAGAGCATCCTACAGATCTGAGCTTTCCAGGCGAGTATCCCTTGATCTTATCTGATATCTCTCTTATCTTTTCAGGGCACTTGCAGGTGCATGAATATGTCCTTGCCTTGTTTTCTGTGCTTACTGTTATCTTAGTTTTTGAAGCATCAGGGCATCTTTCTGTATACTCTTTAATGGAGAAGAAGTCATTCTCGATGATCAGCTTTTTGAGACTCTCCCTATCCTCTGAAGATATATTGCCTCTCAACTGGCTGCCGTTATGATCCTGGTATATAACTGGCCCCCAATTCCTTATTATTATAAAACTATCAGAAGGTGAGCAGGGCGAATCAACAGTGAGCTGTATGTCGATGCCTCCTTCTATCGGAGGGGGAGAATTGGTGCATCCTGCAATCAGCATGGCTGATAGGAAGATGATTATGATGCCTGCTAGGGTTGTCTTTTTCATCTTTTCCTGAACCTGTATAATGAAAATGTAGGCAGTGTTGTACAAAGCATATATTTTTCAGGGTCAAACTTCTTGGAAGAAGGCAGGGGCTTTGCGTCGATATAATCTATCAGCTCAAAACCATTCTTTAATGCTGTCTTTATCAAGGTCTGAGGGGTGTATCCATACATCTTTACCTGGCCTAGATCTTTCCCCAGATCATTCTCCTTCATAGACTCATCAAAATAATCCCCATATATTATAAGTTTTCCTGATGGATCTTTTTTCCTGCCTATTATGTGTGCTGAGCTCTGGTTGATAAGGTTGAATATAGGATTTCCTGTAGAGAAGGCGAAGATACCTCCCTTTTTTAGCACCCTTCTTGTCTCTGCAAACAGCTGATTTAGGTTCTTGACATAATGTATCGCCAGGCTTGCAAAGGCAATATCAAAATAGTTGTTTGCAAACCTCATCTTTCTGTTCATATCAGCGACGAAAAGCTTGCATCTTGGGATGTCCTGCTTTTTGGCAAACTCTATGAGTTCCTTGCTTATATCAAAGCCTATTATCCTCTTAGTGCCTTTTTTCGCGAGCCTTTTGGAATGGTCTCCGAAGCCGCAGCCCATATCAAGGACTGTCTTGCCCTTTACATCGCCTAGGATCTTCATCATGGCAGGAATTTCAATATGCTTATTATAGTCAAACCTTGACTTATCTTTTCTTCTCTCAAAATAGACTTTTGCCAGCTTGTCATAGTCTGCCATGATAGATGATTATCTATCTCTGGATATAAACCTTTCGTCTATGTAGATAGGCCAATATTTTTAATAATTTCATAAATCTTTATTAATAAGCATCTCTAACCTTAGGTTATGAGGATGATAATCGTAGAACACGCGCAGTCGACTGCAAATGCGGCCCGCATAATCCAGGGCCATCTGGATTCTAAGCTGAGCGATCTGGGCAGGGAACAGGCCAAGAAGGTGGCCTTGAGACTGAAGTCTGAAAAGATAGATCTTGCATATTCAAGCGATCTCGAGAGAGCGAAGGATACTGCAGAGGAAATCCTCAAGTACCACCCTGATGTCCGTCTGGTATGCCTAAGGGAGCTAAGAGAAAGGGCTAAAGGGGCGTTTGAAGGCGAGCCTAAAGATGAGAAATATAAGGAGATTGAGAAACTTGGACTATCCTATTATGAATTTGATTTTGAAGGTGGAGAGAGATCGATTGAATTGCAGAGAAGGATAGTTGATTTTTATAATATCATAATATCAAGATATAGCGATAAAAATATGCTTGTAGTAAGCCATGGGGAGACAATAAGCAGCTTGCTGCTGCACCTCTATAAAGAGCCTTTTGAGAACAATAAAAAGTATGTGCCAAAGAATGGGGCAATTACAATCATAGATGTCAATGATTCTGGAGAGCATGAAGTCAGGTTATTGAATGATCTTGCCCATCTAGGTTGAAAAGGTTAAAAAATCAAGAATTAAGGTATTCTTCTATCTTCTCTTTTATCGTCCTGAATGTCCACTCAAACCTTTCATCGTCAGTCTCGAGCAGGGTTATCCTGAATCCGTTGTGCCTGCATTCAAAACTTGTAAGGGGGACTACACATATGCCTGTTGCACCTAGGAGATTATATACAAACCTTGTGTCAAGGTTGACATTCACAGTTATCTTTTCTACCAGTGATTTAACATCCTTGTTCTCTATCTTCAATGACTGCTTATCATTAAGCAGGCCGTCTTCAAACATTATAGTCATATAGAATGCCCCTTCTGTCTTGTTAGCTATTATCCCTTCAGTGCCCTTGAGGAGGTCATAGGCTTTCTGGGCCCTTGCCCTGAACCTGTCATTCCTCTGATTCTGATGTTCTGCGTATCTCGGGTCAGACATGACTTTTGGTATGACCATCTGAGGATGTGTTGTAGAGCATACTTCCAGCATCTTCTTGTCAACTATGCTCTTTACGTATCTCTTGAATATATCGTTCTTATCTGCATTATATACTTCCATCCAGCCGCATCTTGCTCCTGGCCAGGGCCATTCCTTTGATATGCCTTTCATGGATATGCCTGGCACGTCTCCTATGACATCGCTGAGAGGCACTGCTTCATGTCCATTATAGTTTATATTTAGGTAGATCTCATCAAAGATCAGGAAAAGATGGTATTCTTTTGCTATACTGACTATCTCCTGCAGGATCTCTTTAGGGTAGACTGTGCCAGTAGGATTGTTAGGGTTTATCACAAGTATGCCTGATATCATCTGGTTGTACTTCACCTTGTTCCTAAGGTCTTCGAGATCAGGATACCACTTATTGCCTGGATCTAAGGCGTATGTTATCGGCTCGCTTGAAGCATGTGCAGCTTCAGCAGAAGAATGGGTTGAGTATGCAGGCGAAGGCCCTATAACTCTAACTGCAGGAGAGATGAGCTGGTATACCTTGCTGATAGCATCTCCAAGGCCGTTGAAGAATATTATATCATCAGTGACCTTGCCTCTCTTATTTGTAAGTTCTGCAAGGAATTGTCTTGTAACCACAGAGCCTTTTGTAGGGTTGTATGCATAAGAAATGTCATCATCAAAAGCTTCTTTTACCTTATCTTTTATCCAAGGGGGTATCTTCTCTCCTTTCTTTACAGGATCTCCTATGTTCTCCCAGGTTATCTTTACTCCCAGATCTTTGAACCTCTGGGCTACCTCGACTATGCTTCTTATCTCATAGTGGAGCTCTCCTGCTCCTGCAAAAAGAAGGTCTTTTCTCATGGTTTATGGTGGTTTAGGCTGATTTATTAATTTAACTGTTGTTATTAAAAGAATGAGGGAGATCTTAACCTTTCTGATAGGATTTATCCTGTAAAAATGAGGTAAGCCTATATAAACATCCCGATCTGTATCTTCTCCATGTCCCAGATGAGTTCTGCTATCTTTCTTATCCTGTAGAGGGTCTGGGCCTCATTGGTGTCCTTTGTTTTCATAAGGAGCTTGTCAGCCTTCTCCC
>CAYNQH010000042.1:0-7516 GCA_964399255.1 uncultured Methanosarcinales archaeon
AGAGGGATGAGGTTTGACAGGAGACAGCTTACTGAGTACAGGAAGATATCCATAGAAAGAGGGATATCAAAGACTGCCGAGGGGTCTGCCAGGGTAAAGATAGGCGGAACTGAAGTGATTGCAGGAGTAAAGCTTGCTACCGGCCAGCCTTATGCTGATGCACAGGATGAAGGGACACTGATGGTCGGCGCAGAATTCTACCCTATGTCTTCCCCTGATTTTGAGGTAGGTCCTCCAGGCATAGAAGCTATAGAGCTTGCAAGAGTGGTTGACAGAGGCATAAGAGAGTCTCATGCTATAGACGTCAAGAAGCTATGCATCAAGGAAGGGGAGAAGATATGGATAGTCAATGTAGATATCTGCACTATGAATGTTGAAGGGAACCTTATAGACGCTTCTGCTCTTGCAACATTAGCTGCATTGCAGGATACTGTATTCCCAGAGATCAAAGATGGGCAGGTTGACTATAAGAGCAAGACTGAAGAGAGGATACCTCTGACTAAAGTCCCTGTCTCAGTCACCGTATTCAAGATAGGTGAAAGCTTCCTTGTAGACCCAAGCCTTGAAGAGGAGAAGGCTGCAGACGGAAGGCTTACTGTAGCAGTAGGAGAGAACGGCAAGATATATGCTATGCAGAAAGGAGGAGATTCCCCTCTGACTGCAGAAGAGATAGACAACATGGTAGGGATAGCGATTGAGAAATCTGCTGAACTTAGAAAAGCGTTGTAGGTGGTGCAAATGGCTGATAAGAGTGTAGAATCAAACCCTGAGATTTATACAAAATATGAGAAGGCAAGGATAATAGGAAGCAGAGCTTTGCAGATATCTATGGGCGCTCCTTTCCTCATAAAGCTGGATGAGCCGGATCTTGAGAAGATAAAATTCAACCCTATAGACATAGCGAAGCTTGAGCTTGAGAAAGGTGTGCTCCCTATAACTGTAAGGAGGCCTATGCCTATCTCAAAAAATTTTGAGAAAGAACAGAAATGAGACCAGAAGGGGCATCAAAGGCCGATGTCGTGACTGAAGAGAAGCTTGACAATTATTTTGATGTTACAGGGCGGGCCCTGCAGAAGGTCAAGATAGTCGAGCAAGGCACTGTAGACTTTAAGCACAGCGCTGAAGATTTTCTTGACATGGCCACCAGGTATTTTGAGGATGCTAAACACTTCAGGGATAAGGGCGATTGGGTCCTCGCTTTTGCGGCATTAAACTATGCCCATGGATGGCTTGATGCCGGAGCCAGGCTCGGACTTTTTGATGTAGGCGGAGACAGTACACTCTTCACTGTAGACTAGTCATACGAAAAGTATAAAAACAGGGATTCAATCATTGCCTTAAACATGATCGTGCATAAGAAACATTATGCATGATAAAAGATATGCGGATCATGCATAAACTCTTTTATTGAGATGTGAGGATATTTATAAAAATTTTTAAGGGTGGTCTTTTGAAAGATAAGATTTCAATCATAACTCCGACTTATAACGAAGCGAAGAACATAAAAGAGCTTGCAGTGCTGATAAGCAAGAGCATGAAAGGCCTTGACTATGAGCTGATAGTTGTGGATGATAATTCTCCTGATGGCACTGCAGAGATAGCTGAAAATCTACCTAAAGATCTTAATGTGAGGGTTCTGCACAGGGCAGGCAAGCTAGGCTTATCTTCTGCTGTCATGGATGGGGTCAAGCTTTCAAGAGGTGATGTGATCTGCGTGATAGACTCTGACCTTAGCCATCCTCCTCAGCTGATACCTAAACTTTATGCAACTCTCAGATCAGACGACATGGATATGGTCATAGCGTCTAGACTGGTAAAGGGCGGAGGGACAGAGAACTGGCCTAAGATGAGGAGGCTTACTTCAAGGATAGCTACCCTTCTCGCTTCAGGACTTACTAAAGTTAAGGATCCTATGTCAGGGTTCTTCATTTTCAGGAGGAGCCTTATCAAAGGGGTTCATATAAGGGCCATAGGCTATAAGATAATGCTTGAGATCCTTGTCAGGAGCAGGACAGAAAGATATTGCGAGATCCCTTTCATGTTCAAGGACAGGACTGCAGGCAGCAGCAAGCTCACGATGAAGACAAATATGGAATATGTCCTGCAGCTTTTCCATCTCTACCTGTTCAGGATAAAGAAGAAGGTGCTGGGCTGATGGAAAAAAATGTAGTCTTGGTATTTCCAAGGTTCAAATACCCTTCCGGAGATTTCTCTCTTGGACTTGCAACTGTTGCTGCATATGTAAGGGCTAAGATACCGGGCATTAAGCTGAGCATACTAGACACTACTTTCAACCCTTCTTTGGATTATGCTAAACAGTTCCTTGAAAAGGCTAAACCCGACATAGTAGGGGTCTCTATGGACACTCTTATGTTCAATGATGCTGTGAAAGTCGCGCGGATAGCGAAAGAATTAGGGGCTAATGTTATCGCTGGAGGGCCTCATCCTACTGTGATGCCTGGCACAGCGATAAAAGAGGATTGTTTTGATGCGATATGTATAGGGGAAGGAGAGCTGACCCTGAAGGAGTATATCGAGACATTCTACGGCAGCAGGCTTTTTGAGAAGGTAAAAGGGATATGGTTCAAGAAGAAAGGGAAAGTTATGAAGAATCCTCCTCGGGATCCTATAGAAAATATTGATGAGATACCTTTCATGGCTTACGACCTGTTTGATATGGACCAATACCTCGCTAAGTTTGTACAGCTTGATTCGTATAATCCAGGCCTTAAGGGAGTTTCCATAATAATCTCAAGAGGCTGCCCATTCAACTGCTCCTACTGTCAGCCAACTCTCAGGAAAGTGTTCGGCAAGAAGGTCAGGCTAATGTCTCCCCAGAGGGTTATAGAAGAGCTGAAGTTCCTGAAGAAGAGATATGATATTGATGCTTTCTACTTCACTGATGACACGTTCACAGCTTTCAAGAAATGGGTCAAAGAGTTCTGCGAGCTTATGAAAAAAGAGAGACTTGAACTCTTATGGTGCTGCAATACAAGAGCTGATACGATAGACCTTGAGACATTGCAGATGATGAAGGAGGTAGGCCTTATCAAGGTCAAAGTAGGGATAGAGTCTATAACTGACCGAATAAGGAATGGGATATATAATAAGAACATATCGAAGAAACAGATACAGGATCTTCTTGATATCTCAAAAAAGCTGGGTATACAGGTCACAGGTTTCTTCATGCTAGGCGCGCCTAGCGAGACGCCTAAGGAGGTGTGGGATACGATAAGGTTCGCTGCCAGGTCAAGCCTTATGGAGGCTAACTTCTCTATAGCAACACCTCTTCCTGAGACAGGGCTTTATAATTATGTTGTCGAGAAGGGATGGACAGTGCCTACAAGCTTTGACTGCTATGATTATTATCAGGTCAAAAGACCACAGATGAGCAAGGATGAGATAAGCATAGAGAAACTTGTCTTCTATAAGAAGTTAGCAAATTTCTATTTCTATCTCCACCCAAGACGTATCCTTAATACGCTAAGATCTATGTGGGGATTGCAGGGCTTGAAGAAGCTTATGCTCACGATAGAGGGGTCTTGGCTGTCTATCCTGGAGATACAGATACAATATCTGTTACAATGCCTTTTTTTTGAGGCTCTTCCATTAAATGCTTTTCATTATCTTATCTATTATGCCTTTCTCTCCTTTTAAGAAAGTGTCTTTTATCTTTTCCATGCTTTTCTTGTGCTTGAAATACCTTTGTATCGTGAAAATACCCAATAGAAGGCCTAATACTATGGAAGCTATAGCTGCATTATATGTGAATCCTCCTTTCATCTTTGAGAATTCTATGAGCGCCATGCCGAAGATCACTGCTGTGACGGATGTCCTAGCATAGGACATTATAGTCCTTTCATAAGAAAGTTCTGTCCTCTTCTCAGAAAGGCGCAGCATCTTTTCGTTGAGAATTTCAGCTCTTTTATTGTCCATAACCCAGATAGAACATAGGGGGTATTTAAATTTTTTTAAAATCTTCTGTTCCTGTGGGCATAACAGAAGCCTTTACGCTCAAGCGTTCCTATAAAACTATTTACTTTAAGGTCTTCTGCATTCTGGATGCCATTTTTTTTATTCACATCATTGATATCCAGGTAGGATATCTTTATGAAAACTTTTTCAGGATCAAAGTTCCTGCAAACTTTCTCTCCATCAAGCTCAAACCCTTCCATAGGCACGAAGTTGAGTGTGGCTCTGCTCTCCTCTCTGGCAGGATCATGCCAGTATCCTATTGCATCAGATATCTCTTTGAATGTCATCATGCGCAGGTTCGGGCTCAGCTTTTTCCTGTCTTCATCGCTGGTAGTATGGCATGAGAACTGCAGCCTTATAGGGATCCCCTCATCTCTTGCGGTCTTAAGGTCTTCGAAGAATTTTGGGTTGTAAGGTGCGGAGGTAGAGACTACATGCATGAACCCGTATTTTTCATGGATCGTTCTTATAGCATCGATAGTATTCTTCCGATTAAGCAGGGGATCGCCCATCTCTTTAAGCTCAACCTTCACCTGGTCAAATGATGAAGGCTCATTGCCTGGAAGCTTGGCTATAAAATCTGCCTGTTCTACGATCTCCTCTACGCTCAGCTTCTTGTAGAAGGCAAGATTCTTGGTGAAACAATATTCACAGCCTACCTTGCATCCAGAGGATAGGCTCAAGCCTAACTTCCATTTGAGGCCTTCTTCATCATTCAGCTTCTTGTCTGTTGTGAAGACCGGCAGCCCTTCAGCTGTTGAGAATACATACCCTGCACCATCATTCGTCTTCCTTATATCTTCTAATCTCAGCAGCCCCATATTTTATCCCGCCTTGTAGGTCTTTTTATCTTCTTTTTCTTTCCTTTTTTTCTTTGGTCAATCTAATCGTTCATTATTATGATGTCAATATATTGAGTAGTTATCTGTAGTCATCTTTGATCGCCTGCATCAGGTTTACGCATGAGACCAGGGAGTCCCTGTTGAAGCATATATCATCTCCTATCATGAACCTCCTATATCCTATCTCCTGCAAGAAGCCTATATCTGTGATGTCTGTACAGCTAGGGACTGGGCTGTTCCTCAGCGAGGGAAATATCCTTGATGCCGCGATTGCAGCAGGGTCAGCTTTTATTACATCTTTCAGCGCTTTCAGGATCTTATGAGGGCGCACGACCTCGACGTATAGGTCGCCTCTTGCAGCCATAAGCCTTACATTCTCTTTGTATCTTTTGTAAGATTCTTGCACGAACTCAAGGCCTTTGGGCGATTCGATCTTTGCGACAATCTCTGCGTCAGGATCAAGCTCAAGCACATCAGTTATATCGCTCTCTTGCTCTACATAAGAAAGCATATAGCTGTGTATGCCCTGCTGTCTTGCTGCCTGGATGTATGCCTTGTCACCTTCAGTAAGATATCCTTTTATCTTAAGGCTAGGGTCCAGGATGTTGAGAGATTCTCCAGGCCCTACTACCCTTTGAGGTCCGTCTAGCATTATAAGCTTCCTCCCATCGATCTTTGCTATTGTCGCGACCTCAAGCCCGTCGTTGAACCATGCGTCTACAGGGGTTTCAACTTCTATATCATGGCTTATCTCCAGATAATGGAAAGGGGTTGTGGCATAGTTTGTAGTCCTTATCTGCCTGCACTTAAGGTCTATCCAAAGCTTTTTGCCTTGGATCTCTGAAGCAAGCCTTTCAAGGAGTTCAGGGATGCTCTCTTTCAGCTGCATAACTGTGTTTATCCTCGCGCCTCTGACAATGTCATGGCTGCATACCTCCTTGATGTAAGGTGCATAAGGGGGGATTGTAGTTATGACGTCTATGCCTCCAGTCTCTATATCCTTCTCAATATCCTTCCTCATCTCATTCTTAATATCCTTCCCTCTCTCATTCTCAGTATCTTTCCCCATCTTTTTCTTCATATTAATTCCCATCTTCTTACAACTTCCAATGCATCAGGATTCAAGTTTTACTCGCCATCTTGAGAGATTTTAGCACCTGTTTTACCTGGGATTCTGTCTGCCTCTCTGATAGCCTTGAGCTGAAATGCTCGAACTGCCCCTGCTGAGATGCGATAATGCCTATTATCGTGTCGACAATTCTTCTAGGCTGTTCAAGTCTCCAAACATGGTCTTCGCCGAGTGTCTCAATCCATTGTTTCTGCACATTATCTTCGTTGTGAGCATAGTCCTTCCTTACTATGTGAACTTCGAACTTTTGTTTTAGCTGTTTCATAACCTCCTTCGCATCAATGGATTCTTCGATATCATCTCCGATGTACTTTTTTACCTGATCCTTACGGACCTTTGGGAAATATCCTTCATCCCCTGTAAATATGAGGAGGGGCTTGCCTTCTGCCTGGCTTACATCGCAGTGTTTCAGGTAGAAGTATGCCATGAGCTCGTAGCTTTCTTTCCCTTGTCCTTGTCCATTCCCTTCAGGGTATAGGCTGTTCAGTCTTGCATCAAGGCTATTTTCCTTCCCAAAGTCACAGACCTGGATTGGATAGCTGTCTCCATGAGCATCTCCTACTGCTGCAAAGCTGATCTCTGTCCCTGGAAGGTATATCAATGCTTCATTATAAAGCAGAGGAAGTTTCTCAAATATGATCCCAGGCCATTCATCCATCGATCCTGTAACATCAACAGCGACTATAAGCGGTTTCTTGCTTTTTGTCTTCAGCTCCTTTTTTAAAGGATAGCTTGTCTTATAATCTCTCTGTTCTCTTGCACTTGAACTGCTTCTGCTGCTCGAGCTGCTTCTGCTGCTTGAACTTCCGCTTGAGATGCTCCTCCCAGTATAGGTCCTCTGATGAACTCTCCTTGCAGAGCTGTAATCATGGCTGCTGCCTGAATAGCTGCTGCTTGAATCACTTCCCCATCCGTAGCTCATTTTTTATCCCTCCATATTATTTTTTTTCTTTCTGCTATGTCTTTTTGTTGATCTGCTTTCTTAATCAGGATATATGGTGAATCCCTTGTCAGAGTGAGGCCTGCCGAATAGCTCGACGCGTATATCAGAAAGTTTCTTGACTAGATCTTCCTGCTCCCAACATGGTCTTTCCAAGGGATTCTTCTTGATGAAGGTATCATAAAATTTGATAAGCTGCTTTGGAGTTCCAGAGGGGTATGTTTTTTGAGCAGGATTCCCTCCAAGAGTATATATCATGGTGAGGGCCAGAGAGTACAGGTCTGACTCGGGAAGAGGGGGCTTTCTTTCCATTATCTCTGGCGCTGCGAATATCGGTGTGTAACCTTCCGGGGTTGTATCACCAGTAGGGTTAAGCTTTGAAAATCCCAGGTCAACAAGGAGTGCATTATGGGTGTCAGGCTGTATTATGATGTTCTGCGGCTTGATGTCCCCATGGATGATGCCGTGATAGTGGAGGTAGTGCAGGGCATTGAGGAGTCTTTGGTTGATCCAGCACACATGCTCTGGATCGATGTTCTTGTTTCTTTTTCTATATCCTGCAACAATCTTTTCTAATCCTGTGCCTTCAACATAGCTCATTACAAGAGCGTAGCTTCCATCAGGGCATTC
>CAYNQH010000043.1:0-7387 GCA_964399255.1 uncultured Methanosarcinales archaeon
CAGGAAGAGAAATTTTTCCAGGAACAGCTTGACACAATCCATGGATATTTCTTGGAAGAGGTCATAAACGAGAGGAACCTCAGCGAAGACAGTATAAGAGAGATTTCGACAGGGGCATTCTTCATCGGGAGCAAGGCAAAAGAGCTTGGCCTTGTAGACGAGCTTGGAGGGAAGGAAGAGGCTTTGGAGCATATAGAGAAAGAGCTCAACATAACCGCAGGCATCGTAGAGTTCGAAAGGCCTAAGACATTCTTTGAGATGCTTGCAGGAACATTCAATGAGTTCAGCTTCTATATAGGCACCGGGATCGGGCACTCTATTGCGAACACTAACCCCAGCTCACGGCTCGGATTATTCACATGAATCTAACAGTAAAATTTAAATAGAATAATCAAATAGCTGGAACTATGGAATTGATGAATGCAAAAGGCACAAGAGATTTTCCGCCAGAAGATAAGATAGTAAGGCAGGAGATAGTAGACACCCTCCGGAATGTCTTTGAGCTTTATGGTTATCTCCCATTAGAGACTTCTATAATAGAAAGGTTAGAGACACTATCTGCAAAGTATGCAGGCGGAGCTGAGATACTCAAAGAGACATTCAAGCTACAGGACCAAGGAGGGAGGGATCTCGGATTGAGGTATGACCTCACAGTCCCCTTTGCCAGATTTGTAGGGATGAACCCTAACATGAAGATGCCTTTCAAGAGGTATGAGATGGGGCGTGTCTTCAGGGACGGCCCGATAAAGCTCGGAAGGTACAGGGAATTCTGGCAGTGCGATGTAGATATGGTAGGTGCGAAGAGCATGGTCGCAGAAGCAGAACTGATCAACCTTGTCAAAGAGGCATTCAAGAGGCTGGATCTCCCTATAATAATCAAGATAAACAACAGGAAGCTGCTCAACGGCCTTCTTGAATACTGCGGGGTGCCTGAAGATAAGGCAGAAGAAGCCATATTATCAATAGACAAGCTTGAGAAGATAGGCGAAGAAGGGGTTACAGAAGAGCTTAAAGGCAAAGGGATAGATGAAGACAGCATAAAGAAGATACTAAGCACATTCAAGATAGAAAAGACAAATGATGAGATAATCAAAGAGCTGAAGAGTATAATACCTGAAAATGAAGGATTAAAGGAAGCTGAAGAGCTCCTAAGTTATATAGACCAGAAGGATGTCAAGCTGGACATCTCCCTTGCAAGAGGCCTTTCATACTATACTGGCACTGTTTTTGAGACATTCCTCAGAGATTCTGATATCAAAAGCTCCATCTCAGCAGGAGGAAGATACGATAAGATGATAGGCGCTTTCCTTGAGACTAACAGGGAATATCCTGCTGTAGGCCTTTCATTCGGACTTGAGGTTATCATAGACGCCCTCAAGCTTATGAAAAGAGAGCTCAAGAAGTCAGTATCGAAAGTGTATATCATCCCTATCAAGACCCAGAAAGAGTCCCTTGCCATCTGCGAGAAGCTAAGGCAGGGAGGGATCAACTCAGATATGGACATAATGGGAAGGGGTGTTAGCAAGAACCTTGACTATGCCAATGCAAGAGGCATACCTTTTGTCGTGTTTGTAGGAGAAGATGAGCTTAAGCAGGGCAAGTTCAAGCTTAAAGATATGAAGTCAGGAGAAGAATACGCTGTTTCTATAGATGAAGCTGTAAAGAAGATAAAAGGATGATCTATTCACGACCTGTAACATCTCTCTGCCCAATCGGATATCTTTGATACCACCTCATTCAATGTGAAAGGCCTGCCCACATGATCATCAGCATACCTATCTATCCCGGGATGATAAGCCGAGCTTATGATGATGATATAAGGCCTTCTCCCTCCTTCCGGCATTTTCGCATGCATCTGGCTTGCAAAGAGCCTTGCTGAATAAGAGCTTGCATCCGCAAGGATAACATCAAAATTGCGCTGGTCATACTTTAACAGGTTTGAGGCATTCTCATCCTCTCCTAATATCCTCGATGAATACCCCTCCCTGAACAGGAAGTCTTCAACTATGAATCCCAAAGAAGATTCCAGCCCTACGACAAGAACCCTCCCTTTGCTGTCTGATTCCATCTCCATAAAAAATTCTGAGAAAAGAGGTGATATTTAAGGTTTTATGTTACAAAACATATACCTTTCCCTGCTCTAAGCATCTTATCTCTGACCTCTTCGTATCAAAGCTATCCGGATAATGTATAAGATACATCTTATCCTTTATCTCTTTCGGGAGGGTCAGGAGTTTCTCATAAGGTGTGTGTATCCCCAGGTTGGTCTCATGGATTATAGTATCTGCTTCTGCAAGCCATCTGATAAGTCCGGGATTGAAGTTAGTGTCAGAACTATAGCTGAGGAAACATCTTCCGTCATAATGGAACCTCAAGGCAGTCGTAGGTATGTGATGTATGGTAAGAACTACTTCAACCTCAAGATTATTGACCTTATTGGGGCTTTCTCCATCAAGCCCTATAGGATTATAATAATCCTCTGCTTCTAGCTTATGCCTTTCTAATGTCTCTGGATTGGCTAACATGCCCATAGGCTCTTCAAGCACAGACCATACCCCCCTATGCACAAGCCTATGCGAGTATACATTCGGTCTTGACATCTGCCCAGGAGAAGTTTTTATTTTTTCTTTTTCCCCATTTCCTATTTCGCCCATATCCTGAAGTGCTGATCCATATCCAGCTATTGAAAAATTCTCTTCCCTACCCTCTAAGGCCTCCTTATACTGCCGCTTCTTTTCCATATAGTTGTCAACAGTCCAGTAACGGCTGAAGAACTGATTAAAAAGATGGTCGCTTAATCCTGCGCAATGGTCCATATGCACATGTGTGATTATTATATCATCGAGTTCCCCTGAAGATATCCTCATCCCTGTCTGCTGCCTCGCATCGTAGAGCATCTTCCTTAGAGGGGAAGGGCAGTCGACCAATGTGCACTTTCCGTCTGCGACTATGACAAAAGAGCTTTGGTAGTACACCTCGGAAGACCCGGATCCTACCCCTAATGGAAGCAATTCAAGAGTCATCTTTTGGTCCTCAAGCCAGCATATTTATTCAGCATTGCCTTATACACAGGCTCAGGAACCTCAGGCTTGACAACCTCCTCCCATCCTTCAGGGCCTACAAGGCCTTTCACCATGCTAGAGCTCGTCTCGCATAGCTCTCTGGGAGGCATGAGGAATATTGTAGCTACATTCGGGCTTATGTCCTGGTTCTTGTTCCTCATTACCTGCTCATAGCCGAAGTCTGTCTCGTTGCGAAGGCCTCTCAAGACGTATTGAGCGCCGACATCCTCAGCATATTTTACAAGATATTTCATGCAGAACTGGTCTATCTCAACATGAGGGCATCCTGCAGTGCACTCCTTGAGCATGGCAAGCCTCTCTTCAAGCGTAAATGTAGTCTTCTTGTCAGGGTTTATGCCTATAGCTACAACCACCTTATCAAAGAGCTTAGCAGCTTCCCTTATCATATACATATGCCCTTCTGTCGGAGGGTCAAAGCTTCCTCCATAGACTGCTACCCTTTCTTGTTTCTTCGCTTCCATGTTGTTCTCCTCCTTGATCCAATCCTTCCCAGCTCTCCTAAAGGTTTATATATCTCTTTGAATATCCTATTTATTTACAACAACTTATTAGGTTGTTTATTTATAAATAGTTTATACTCATAATAAACTGGCAGAAAGGTTGTAAAGGTGTCATAGGAGGCCACGATGGATGAAAAGCAGATGCTCAAGGATTTAGGATTGAACAGCTATGAGGCAAATGTATACATGGAGATAATAAAGAGAGGGATCATAGATGCAAACACATTATACAAAGAGTCAGGAGTGCCTTTCGGAAGGATATATGAGATAATAAACCACCTTGTAGCTAAAGGCCTCGTAGATGTGCAAGACAGCAGGCCTAAGAAGTACAGGGCAAAGCCTCTCAAGACAGCGATGAAATCTCTGATTGAAGACAAGAAAAAGAAGATGGATGAAGAATATGAGAACACCCTTAAGACAGCCTCTATACTTGAAGATAGGTTCTCAAAACTGACATATATAAAGCCTGAAGAGAAGAGCTTCTGGACAGTAGCTGTAGGCGAAGGCCAAGTAGTTGAGATGACAAAGGAGTCCATAAGAGAGGCTGAAAAAGAGTTCTGCCAGCTCCTTGACTCAAGGTATGACCTGAACAAGCGGGCCGAAGCAGGAGATATAATAAGGGATGAGTTTGTAAGCGCTATAAAAAAAGGCATAAAGGTCTATGTCATAGCGCCTAAATCGTTCAAAGGATTAAAAAGGCCTGAGAAATTCCTTGCAAAGCTGAGCACAGAAGAGAAGAAAAAGCTCAAGATAAGGATTCTTGATGTAGACTTCCAGAAGTTCAACATAATAGACAGCAAACAGGTCATATTCAAGATAATGGACCCTGCTGACTCTATGAAAGATATGATCTCGATAAAGATATTTGATGAGAAGGTTGCGAAGATCCTCAGGAAGAAGTTCGATGAATTCTTCAGCCAAGGAGAAGAAGTGAAGATAGGCTGATACAAGAACTCCCAATAAAAAAGTTTATATAGGCTAAAGCTATTATCACCCTATCCGGGGTGATTATATGAAAAATGTAATAAGGCATATCTTGATAATATTATGTATAGTATCTGTTGCATCGCTATTGGCTGGATGCGGCCAGAGTGCGCAGCAGGACAGCACTGTAAAACCAAGTTCTGACGCGATAACAGGCAGCGCAGTGAAGCAGCCAGCCACTACAACAAAGGCTGCAGTGAAGACAGGACCTATAGTATGCAAGGAGGATCTTGACTGCGGAAACCAAGAAGTTATAGATAAAAGATGCCAGCAGAACATGGCAGTCCATAGGATAAAGACACCTACCTGCCAGAACCCAGGGACTCCTGAATCAGTATGCAAAGACGAGGTCCAGGAAGTGCTTATAACCTGCGGGACAGGCATAGGAAGCTGCTCAAGGGGAGAATGCCAGAAGAATCTTTACTGTAAAGACCAGGATGAAGGCAAGGATTATGAGATGAAGACAAAGACCTTCACAGAGATAGACAGCAAAGAAGATTACTGCAAAGACACCAAGATATTGGTCGAGTACTATTGCGAAGGCACAGTAAGAAATTCAGTAGAGCATAAATGCTCTGGCAAGTGCATGAACGGAGCCTGCTGGTAGACCTTTTATTTTTTTATTATCCATATTTATTATGAACATTCTCTTTAACAACCTTGAAGGATAAAGGGGCATTTAGTCCTTATCCTTCCTATACCCCATATCTGTATAATCCGGCTTGTAGAAGAGGAAATCTGCCTGGCTTCTTATCACTTTTCTTACCTTCTTGTACATCTCAGGCGCGCTTACCATATCCCTTAATATGCTGAATATGAATATATGGTCTATAGAAGGTGTAACCACTATCCCTTTCATGAACCCTATGTCATTATCAAGAAGATTGTCTATATAGACCTTCTCAAGATCTGCATCCCTCCCTTTATGCCTTGCATTTGCCTCATTGAATGATGCAAGAAACAAAGTATCTGGAAAATTCCTCTTGATCTCATAAGAAACAGTACAGATATTCTTTGATGTATCCTCTGCAATCTTATAGTCTACTATTATATCGAACATATCCTCTTTAAGGTTGTTCTTTATGATAAGATTATGGTAATCTATCGAATGGAAATCGCTGGATCGAGGCAGCAAGTCCTTGTTGAGGCCCATAGACTGAGTTATCGAATTTAGGTTCTTGTTAGGTATTATAGCTATATTTATCCTTTTCATAGTTTACCATCTCGTAAGCGAAAATAGTGTGCTGATCTAAGCCTCAGAAATCCCAGAGGCAATACCCTCTTTTTTACCAAATATGCAAGAAGACAGCCTCATTTATATAATTTACTGGAAGAAAAGAAAAAAATAAGGATACACACAAGGTCATGGCTGCATAACCCTAAGTCCCTTCACGATATTATACAGCTCGGCAGCAGACCCGAACTCAGGATGGCTCTTGATATCATCCTTGAGCCTGACCTCAAGCTCAAGCTTCCCATGATAGTTTTTCAGGAAGTTCACGATCTTATCATAGTCCTGCAGTGTCTGCTCCGTGGGTATCACATGAAGGTCGTCTACCTCCCCTTTATGGGATAGATTGCCGTGGAAGTGCATCTCATACACAAGAAGGTGAGCAAATTCCTCAAAATGATGCATGCTGTTCAGGGCTCCGTTTATATGGCCTGTATCGATGCATATGCCTACAATCCCTTCTCTGCCTTCAATGAGCTTTTCCATATTGCCGGGGGAGTACCCTAATGAATGCCTTCCTTCATATACCCCTGGCTCAGGCATGGTCTCTATCGCGAGCTTCCCCTTGAAATTCCACCTTTCGCAGATCTTATCAAGGACCTTGAGAGCGTTGTCCATCCCCCTGCTTTCGGTTATGTTTATCCCTTCTGCCTGGGTGTCTGTATGGAGAGGCATGACAAAATCAGGAGTATATTGAGACAGGATCCCTGCATAGTTTAGTATCATTGAAACCTCTTTATCCTCTCCGGTAGTTATGTTATAGAGTATCTTGTCCATCCTATTATTCAGATGGAACTGGAAATTGATGCCTGAACACATGCCTGCGATATATTCAAAAGCAGCCCTGCTGAACTTCACTGTTCCGTTGACGCTCTGTATGATAGGAGTGTCAGTATGGTAATTCGGCTTGATCTCTACAAAATCAACACCCATCCCTTTTATCCTTGGGATCACCCCTTCAAGAGCCATCTTCTTCCCAAATACTGTGCTTAATAGTCCTATTTCCATCTTTTTCATTGGTTCCACCTTCATGTAGGCAGATAGACAAGATTAATGTATATTCTTTTTCTGTATAAAATATATTTTAGTATATACATATATACAATAGAAAAATATATATACAAGTAAAGAATATACCTTATCATGAAGAGGAAGATCATCAAGCAGGGAGCCGCAACACTCACTGTAAGCCTGCCATCGAGATGGACCAAGCAGTATAACCTCAAGGCAGGGGATGATATAAACGTAGACGAGACAGACAAGGCTCTCGTGATAACCACAGAGAGAGAGTTCGTATCAAAGAAGACAGAGATAGACATCTCAAAGTTTGACAAGAGATTCCTCTGGATATTCCTGTTCTACGTCTACAACAGAGGCGATGACGAGGTCATCCTGAGATTCCAGGATCCGAAAGTTGTAGACCTTATAAACAAGATCGCGACAGACCTCATAGGTTTCGGCATCGTGGAGCAGGGCAAGGACTACTGCAAGCTCAAGGACCTGTCAGGCACATCAGATATAGAGATAGACAACATCATGAGGCGCGCTTTCCTTCTGATAATCATGATGGCAGAAGACGGCCTGGAGAT
>CAYNQH010000044.1:0-7360 GCA_964399255.1 uncultured Methanosarcinales archaeon
TTGACCTGGCCTAGAATATGAGAATTATTTGATGTATTGATATATATAAGGTCTCCTTCTCTGGCTCCTTTGATATAGTTTCCTTCTTCAAAGTCAGCCAGCTTAGCCATGGTCTCTCCGATGGTTCTCTCCTGTTCAGAAACAGCATTTGAGAGCACCTTATTCTCAGCCTCCAATGCCTCATTTAACCTTTGAGAGACCTGGACAGCCTCTAATGGAACAACCCGTGCAGGCTGACCCTCTACCTTAGTAGAATATACAGGATAGCTCTGGCCACCTATATCTATAGATTGATTATTATTGCCCTCCCCCATACGCTAGGAGGAGGCCTAATACTATATAAATATTTCTACTCTAAAGTAGGCCTTATTCTTCTGTGAAGTCGTCGATAGTCTCCTTGAAAGGAGCTAGTCCTCTTGCCTTGACATACTCATTAGCAAGCACCCAGAAAGCTACCCCTAGAGATTTCTTTCCTTTATTGTTGCTTGGTATGACCAGGTCGACATTATTTGCAGTATTGTTAGTATCAGCGAATGCTATGACCGGGATGCCTATCTTGATAGCATCCATTATAGGGTTCCTGTCAGGCCATGCATCGACAACTATCATAAGCTTAGCCTCTATGAAAGTGTCCAAGGCAGCATTGGTCAGGATTCCCGGAGGATATCTTCCTGGGAATACCCTTACGCCTGTAACTTTCCCGAATAGCTTGACTGGCTTCCAGCCGTTCTCTCTCCTGCAGCATACGATTATGTCTTCAGGAGCGTACTGCGAGATCATGTTAGAGGCTAGCTTAAGGCGCTCGTCGATCTTCTGCAGGTTCAATACGAACAGGCCGTCAGGCCTTGACTTATAGATAAAGTTAGCCATATGGTTTGTCTTGAACTTTGTACCTATATGGATACCTGACTTAAGATACTGGTCTATAGGTATCATCATCTGTGTTTCTTCTGCCATCTTGATTTCCTCCAATGCCTTGCTGAGAACTAGAAATAAGCTTTCTACTGCATTTCTCTTGCCTCAGCAGTCATATCCTAGGTCCCAGGCAAGCCTGGCTGTTCCTTGGATTTCGGCTATATTCCTAGGTATTCAGGGGTTATTTATAAAGGTTATGTCGAAAGGCTTATTAATAACCTGTAAAAAATCCGGGAGTATGAAAGAAGAATTTTACGCAGAAGACGGCACATTGGGGAAAAGCAGCATAATCCAGTATGAATTCCCACCTCTTGCACAATCCCTTGATCTTGAGCTATCTGACGGCTCAGTCATAAGGCTGCATAAAGGGACTTATTATATAGCTATGCAGACCACAGAATTAGAAGATGAAGGGAAAAAGCTCAGGATTTTTCCAAGGATAGTGCCTGAAAAAGGGATGGGAGAGTTCGACCTCAATCCGAGCCTGCAGGGAGAGCTGGAGAATAAGATAAAAGAATTAGGATGATTCTAAAAGTTTAGGTTTATACAAAGGTTATAACTCTTTTGGTTATGAAATACTTTAAGCTTATGTATGCTGCAGGCCTTGCATATATTTAGCCTGGAACAACAACCTGTCCAGGCATAGGTAGGATGAAGAAAAAGGTTAGACAAGTTGCTGGATAACTAAAATTCATCTGATTCTTCTGGAGAGAAACCTTTAAAAATAAGTGCCTTTGACCTTCGCATCATGGTTCCAAAAACAATAGAAGAAAGGATCAAAAAACTCTTCTCTGAATTCTGTGTTGACGAAGAAAAGATCCATAACCATGGCACTACAATTGAAGAGATAGGCAGGACTGCGTTTCCTTCAGGATATAATCCGCCTTACAAGATAGATGATCTGATCAGGATCAGAAGAGATCTAAAACTGCCTGGCAATTTTCTTGGCAACTCTGCAAGGCTCTCTGTCAGCAATGAAGCATTTCATAAGATCAAATATGCAAATAGACCAAATAAATTTGATGCGAGAAGGGCATATGCAAGCGATACTTTTTCGATGGGGAAACTTCTTTTGGTAAGCAAAGATCCCTGTGCTGTTTATTTCTTTGAGAGGTCCACTGATATGTGCAAAGAGATCTACAGGAATTTCTGTGAAAAAGATGCTGAGAATGCAGCGACAGTCGGGAGGGCATATGCTCAGCTGGCCTACTCCCTTATCCGCATCAATGAGCTTGACTGCTATGTTCTGGAGCGCGCAAGGTCAAATTCACAGAACTCAATCATCTTTACCCAAAAGGCAATCTGCAATCTAGTCGGCTCAAAAAATCAGTCTAAGGTTGACAAGATCCTATCAGACACAGCTAAAACTCTTCTCCTCGCCCATGAAGAGACAGTGCTTAAGCACGGCACTATAGATTATGATTTTTTCTCTAAGAATGTAGCGCCGATCGTAGACCAGTTCGGCAGACAGCAGATCATATAAGTATCGTCCTCTCTTCGGGTTATAATCCCCCTATTTATTTATGTAATTCTGCCGGTAGAAAGTCATCAGCATCCTTACTGTATCTTCAGGAACGATTCCAATAGTTTCATGGACCTTTCTTAGGGCTTGCTGTGTGGCTGTTTCATACTCTGAGCCTATAAATCCGAGCGCTGCTTTCCAAAATCTTTCTTCTGCCTTTGACATTCTATCAAATGTTTTTGCTGAATTTGAGCTGAACACCTGCACCCTATTAAAAGTTCCTCCGTGTTCATAGGTTCCGCCAGTTGCGACATATGGAAGTCTGCCTTCCCTTATTGCTCTTTCAACAACTTCAAACCCGCTTTCTGCATGCTTCATCCGCATATCTGCGATTATGCATTCATAGTGCCCAAGAGGTCTTTCTATTAGTTCTAAGTCTGAAGCAAAATCTATCCTTTTGTCTGCAGCCATGGCAGCCATCCCGTTCTCGAAGCTGTCGTCGATGTATAATATTTTTTTAATCTGCATTTTTATTCTCCCTACACTGCCTTCCTCATTCCCTCATCAAGGTATTTTGTTATCATTTCCAGTCTTTCATTCACGGTTCCTGCAGGTATGTGTATTGGGTTGTAGCCGCAGTCTCTGTAGGCGTTTTCAAGTTTGTCGCAGAGTTCGAGCGCTTCTTCCCTATTTTCCCTTCTCACTTCATTTGTTTCTGTTACTGCCAGAGGGTCTACCATGAAGACCAGGTCGTAGCCGTTGCCCCATCTCTTCTGCCAGAATTCATTGAAGATTATCCTTGTTGCGACATCGCTTCCTTGTTCTGTATATGCGAGCCCGTCTATTATCCCTCTGTCGCAGACTACTATCCCTTGTTTTTGTTTTGCCTCATGCTCCCATTCCAGCTGATAGTCAAGTATCCTTCTCTGGAAGTCCTCTTCAAGCCATGGCTCCTTTACGCCCTTGCTGTGCCTGTCTTTTATGTGGTATGTTGCCGCTTCCGGCACTATTGTGTAGCCAAGTTTCGCAAGCTCCTTGCACAAGGTTGTCTTGCCGCATCCAGGGCCTCCGGTTATCACGATTTTCATGGTTCTCACCTCTGCTTAAGACCGGCGTTAAGTGCGAGAAATATAAAATATATTGTTGTAGAATCTGCTACAACAGATTAGTCAAAAGTGCCCTTGACCTTTGGCAGTCCGGCCTTGTCAAGGTGAGAAGTATCGTTCTCCAGGACTAAAGAATACTTATCATCATATCTTACAATTGTTATGCTTGTGTTATCTATAGGGGTCCTGTATGCTGTCCTCTTGTCCCTGTCGAACAGGTCTGCCAAAAGGAACTTGATAGCTACGCCATGGGAAAAGGCAGCTATCCTGCCGTCCTTAAGCCCTTCTAACCAGTCTCGCATCCTTTTGGCGACTGCTGCCTGGCTTTCTCCCTTAACATTGTCTCCTGGTATGAAATGCCAGCAGTCTTTAGCCAGGCCTTTAACAACATCCTCCCGGTTATAGATCTCATCTCTTGGCCTTCCCTGCCAGTCGCCCTGGTCTATCTCAAGAAGTCTTGGTTCTAGATTCACATGATAATCTGCGCCCATAGATCTCAGGCAATATTCTGCAGTCTGCTTTGCCCTGGCAGCAGGAGAGCTGTATACAGCGTCAAATCTTATGCTTTTCAGCCTCTTCCCTAAGGCTTTTGCCTGTGCTATGCCATTCTCTGTAAGCTTTGCCCAGTTGCTCTGCCCGGCAACATGCGTCAGATCAAGATTTGTCTCAGACTCAGCATGCCTTATAAAGTATACCTCTAAAACCATATCTTCTGCTTAGCTTAGAGATATTTAAATGTTTATGCTTCCAGATAGGATAATCCTAAAAGTTTATAATACACATCCTTTATCTTAGAAGAATGAAAGAGTTTGAGCTTATGCTGGCTCCTATGGAGAATGTTTTTGACGCTGCCTTCAGAGAAGAATGCTTTAAGGCAGGTGCAGATTCTACATTTACAGAGATGGCTAGGATAGCTGCTCTGGCTCGAGGCAATAAGAGCACTTTATCAAAGATACAGATTTTGAATGGGGTTCCAACTTATATCCAGCTGATTGGTTCTAATGAGACTGAGCTAGATAGGTTCCTTAAAGGGTTTAAAGAGGTAGAAGGATTCTTAGGGTTTAACCTGAACTTAGGCTGTCCAAGCCCTGAGATGATAAACAAAGGCATGGGCTGCGCACTCATCAAAAGAGTAAGCAAGGTGCAGAAGATTGTAGATGTTATTAAAAAACAGGGTTATTCTGCTTCTGTTAAACTTAGGTTAGGTATGAACAGGTTTGAGAAGGAGAAAAAGATCTATCTTAAGCTTATTGAGAATGTGGATGCAGACTTCTTTGTAGTGCATGCAAAGCACGGCCAGGAAAACTCTTCTGATCCATCTGATTTTTCTGTATACCCTGGATGCGTCGCAACAGGCAAAAAGATTATCGCGAACGGAGATATCAAGACAAAAGAGCAGGTGGAATATCTGAAGTCAATCGGTGTTAAGGGGGCTATGATCGGCAGGGCTGCTATCGGGAATGCTGGGATATTCAGGAGTTTGAGGATTAACTCTCCTTAAGGTTTAAGGAAACACTTAAATAATATATTATCCTCTGATAGGATTATAAACTTCAAAAGAATCCAGGACATTATGAAACACAAGCTTTTACACCCTGATCAGGTGATCACATTAAGGGATTACCCTTTGTATAATGAGCATATCCTTAGGATCTACTTCAGGATCTTCTCCAAAGGCCTAGGCAGGATATTGCCCCCTTGTCCTGTGATACATAAATCGCTTGGGATCCCTCTTGTAAACAGCAAAAGCGCTAAAGCAAAAGCACATAATGCTCTCCTGAAAGAGTTTCTGGAAAAGAATCAGAAAGCTGAATACTTCCTTTTGGACGGAAGCCATAAGACTACAGCTGCGACATTATCTAGAAGGATGATCCATGCCGTAGTTATAGAGAAGGATGCTGATTTCAAAAAGGCGAAAAAGATGATCAAGGCAGGAGAGATCTTCGGCTGGAATTCGGTAGAAAACACCATCAAAGAGGCTGTTGATGAATTGGCTAAGCACCATATAGGTGCAGAAAGGTTCCTTACTGTAGAGGATAAATCAAGGCTTTTGGTCAAGAACAAGGATGTGCCTGATTACATGATCGGGTATTATAGGAAGAGAAGATAAATGCCATTCAATTCCATTCCTCAATCTCAACACCGCCATCTCCTAATTCTTTGAACCTGCCTTTCTTGTCCCACCAGAGGTAATCTTCGTTGATGAGCTTATTGTTCTTCCTGTAGAAATCTATCATCTCATGCTCAAAGGATTCCATAAGAGACAATGCGCCTGAGTCTTCCATCTCAAAATATTCAAGCAAGAACCTTGCCAGGTTGACGGATTCAAGCTGATAAGCCAATACCCTTTCCCTAGGTCTACGGATATCAAGAGAGTTATGGTCTATGTTGGGATTGCCCATCCTTGGCCTGCCCTTAGGCATGCATTCTATCAGGTAGGTATCGACTATCCTTCCAGGCTCCTTTGGAGCCATCTCCTCTATCATCTTGTCGACGAGCTCTTCTTTTGATCCAAAGCCTTCCTCTTTCATCCTTTCCTGCATACCCTGATGAGTATCAAATGCTTTAAGGAGAACAGGAAACATGATCTCTCTGTCAGTAGTGTGGACCATGCGTCTTAGGTTCCAGGGGAAGCCCCCTTCTTCAAATGCTGCCTCTATACTGTTCATACTCGAGATATGTTCCGGGTTTTCCCGGATTATGCGGTATGTCGCCCAGGGATATGATACGTTGACCCAGTCCATATTGGGTATCAGCATAGTATTATAATGGCCAGCACATGAATCAGAAGTCTGCACCCCAAGCTTTCTTAAGCTATAAATCAGAGGCGCTATAGGCAGGTCTTTCGCCCATATTCTGGTCTCTACCTTCTTGTCATTGCAGTAGCTGTCAGCAATAAATGTAAAGTTATTCCAGCTGTCAGGCGAAGTCGATAGTGTAGAATTTTTTCCCATGGTAAAGACCAGCCCGCCTTATTCTCATTTACCTATGATAGCATCTTCCTCTTCTTCATCGAAATCTATCTTCTCGAACCAGTCAGCTCCGTCAGATTCAAAGCTACTATCATAAGGGCTCCAGGGTTCTTTTCTAAGCTGCATCTTATCAAGAAGATCTGCAAGATTCTTTTTTGACTCTGGCAAGAAATCAAATTCAAGATTATCAAGCCCCTGCTTGAACTCAGGATGGAATGTTACCAGCTCTATTGAAAAGCTAGGGGCGTATTCGCCATTATCTTTTTCTAGGTCTAGATCGATCCTGAGGTATTGGCCTTTGTCATTCTGGTATTTGAATGATAGGAGTTCGTAGCCGTCTTCCCCTTCAACAAAGGATCCGAATTCATCACCTAATTCTATAGGGTTCTCATCAAATCTTTCTTTTCTAGGCCCTCTTAGATATTCCTTTTCAGGTTTCCATTTATGAGGGACTGATTCCAATACTCTGTTGAATTCCTTTAGGTCTTCGCCCATCCTTTCATCAAGGGAAAACCTGACTGAAACATCAGTATAAGGTATCCTGCCAGATGAATTTTTTTCCATGTCTCTAGAGAAATAAGAGGATTATATAAACTTTTCTAAATTTACTACTCTTAAATAGGGATTATTTTGTCTCAATTCCTAACCTGCCTGCTAACCCCTCATACTCTTCCATATCTTTTTTATACATAGGAAATACCTCAAGGTCGGGAACAACAACTTTTGATTGGAGTTCAGGATACTCAATCAGCTCTGTGCCGAGATATACTTTCTCATCCACCACCTTCTCTTTATTGGATATCACCCTTCCAAATACCGGGAAAGATCTTTTTATATTATGCTCAACATCCCTTGAATAATTAATCGAAAATTATTACTCGTGATGCTCGTCTCCACCATGACCT
>CAYNQH010000045.1:0-7094 GCA_964399255.1 uncultured Methanosarcinales archaeon
GAAGACGGGAAGAAGAATGGCGATGAGATTGGCATTGATTGCGGAGGGCCATGCAAAGAATGCAATAATACTGAAAAGTTCTGGGAGATGGAAATTGTAGTTAACATGACAGAAGAAAAGCCGGAGGAGATACCTTTCTTTGACAAGAGCCTGCTTATCATGATATTCATAACTTTAGGGGCTATGGGTTTCATAGGGCTTCTGGTAGGCGGGTCTATGATGCTTGCAAGAAAGGTCAAGAAAGAAGAGAAGCATGAAGAAGAGCTGAAGCCGGATATCAATCCTGAGGAAGTAAATCAGATAAAGGATTATGCAAGATCTTCATTAAGGCAAGGATATACTGAAGAAAGTATCAGGAAGGCTCTGGCAGACCAGGGTTGGCCGGAAGAATTTATCCAGTCCATATTCAGCAAGCTTGCAAAAGAGCGCGTACAGCTGCCTGAGATGATAAGGCTGCTTCAAGGCCAGAAGATCGATCCTGAGAAGACATTCAAAAAGATGGCTGATGAAGGCTACCGTGAGGATCTTGTGAGAAGAGCGATAGATTTCTACACTAAATACGGAAGATGAATAAGATACTAGAAAAGATCAATAGAAAAAATCAATAAAAAAACATAATAAGAGATCGTTTTTCTTTACTTCTTTTTCTTTGAAGCCTTCTTTGTCCTAGAAGACTTTTTAGAGGATTTCTTGCTAGGATTTGATGCCTTCCTCTTAGGGGATAAGGTCTTCAATACAAGCTTCTTGAAAGGCTTGATGCCTTCCCTGCTCTTGACCACCCTTGCCTTCATCTGTTTCCTTGCCTTTTCTTTCTTCCCATAATGTTCCATATGATCCAGATAAAGTTCTGCCTCAACAGGTGCTTTTGTCATGGATATGAATGAAGCGATTATCATCAGGAAGAAGAAGAATCCCAATGTGAAACCCCAATCATAAGATATAGATCCTGGCGTATAAACCATCACAATGATCATACCGAGAAGAGCTACAACCATAAATCCGCTTGATAAAGGAGCCGCCTTGAATTTCTCAAACATAATTATTCACCTCTTTTGTCTAGATTCTGATACTGGAATTTAAATAGTTTTCTATGAAAACCTGACAAAATTGAGCTTGTCCACGCTTTTCCTTGCTTTTTCCATATCCTTCTCAAGTTTCTCGAGGAACCTTGTCATAATCTCGCAGCAGTTCTGCTTGTCTTCACCGCAGAGCAACGTGCCTGCCTTGCATCTTTCATAGACATTCTGGAGCTCTTTATCATCATCAAGGAGATGCTGTTTGTATATCTCGAATATCATGCATTTCTCAGGGCGGCCACCTTCCTGCCTCTGCTCTTCTACAGTATCTCTTCCTCCGGTAAGGGCCCTCTTAAGCCTCTTGCAGACATTCTTCGGGTCATCAGGAAGGTCTATATTGCTCTCAGGCTTAGACTTAGACATCTTTATGTCACCATCAAGGCTTGGGGTGTATTTAACATACCATGCTGAAGGAGGCACGAACTTATACTTGGATGCAGTCCTCTTCACTATATCTCTTGTAAGCCTTATATGCGGATCCTGGTCTATGCCTACAGGGATTATGCCAGGCATCCTCTGCTCAAGCTGAGGGTAGAGGATATCCCCTACCTGGGTTACAGCGCTCATTATCCTGCCGGGATCTGCGCTCCCATATATCGCCTGGAACTCCGCAAGGGTTATCTTCTTTGCGAACTCGTAGGCCATATGGATGACATCCTTATTCTCTGACTGGAAATAGAATGTTGTCTTCTTAGGGTCAAGGCCAAGAGCGACAAAAGCAGGGATGTGAAAATTCCTGGCGCGCTCCTGCGCCTCCTGCAACGACACCCCTCTTGCTGCAGCAGCCTCAAGGTCTGCGACAAGGATATAGGTCTTTGCCCCGTGGTCCTGGAAATACCTTATGCTCTCCACTATCATCTTATTCCCGAAGTGGATCTTATCAGCTGTAGGCATAAGCCCTGAAAGTACATAGAAAGGTTTCTTGTTCTTTATAGCTTCAGATATAGGCTTTAGGTCACGGCCTGCAAAGACAGTGCCTCTTCTCATAAGTCTGTTAGGATTTGGGAAGATGCTCGGATCAAAGAGTTCAAGGCCGAAATCCTTGACTATCTTAGAATAATCTTCTACAAGCCCTGCTCCCCAAGGGTCGATTATCTTTGTCATAGCTTTAAAAGAGGAGGTTGGTTATTTAAATGTTTTCTTTTATAAATGACTGTTTTAGAGACCAGATAAATATATAAATCCTCAAGAAAATAATATCCTTATGGGTCCTGATGAAGCAATAAGCGCAAAGTTTGTGTATCCCACAATAAAAGATAAAGATAGTCTTGAAGCTAAGATTCTTCTTGCTGTTGCGCGCGGAGAAAAAGAGCCAAAAGCAGCCTGGGAAGTCCTGCAGACATTTCCGATCCTTATGAGATGGTATGATTTTATTGCAGAAGGAAACAAAGGCCAGATATTTATGGCTCAAGGAACAAGAGAAATTAGAGCAGATGATGCGATTATAGGGAATGTTTATTGGTTAGGGCAAGAACTCTTTGTAAAGGATTATGATTTCACATCTATACATGAATATTTCATCAATAATTTCCCTCAGTTTAGGAATGGGTCTGCTCCTAAAATACCTCAAGGAGTGCAGCCACATCACAACATCTATGTTGATACTTATGGGATAGCCAGCAATCCAGATGCCTCTGATGAAGAGATTGCAGCGTGCAGGCTCATCCCTGCTGCAACCATTTCCAAAAACACTGCAGTATCTAATATCGACGGGAAGGAGATGAAATATGAGAATCCTTATGGTTATGACCTAAGAAGTCATCTTGTCCTGATGCATCAGGGGATTGTCTGCAAGATTGTTGATGCTGGGGTCATCTGGAGATTTGAAGAATATGAAAAAAGCAGATTGGATGAGTAGACCTGATTCTTAAATCGATTAAATCTTCCTAAGATATCACTCTTTTCAACACCTCAAGAGCTTTCTCTCTTTTCTTAGGGAATGCTGCAACGCACATCCTTATGTGGTAGCAGTCCCCATGGTCTGTTATGAAATATTCTCCTTCCAGAAATCTTGGCTTGTCAAGCCTGATGAAGAAGTTGAATTCCTCATCCAGCCTTGATTCAACCTGTCTCAAGAGCAGCGCTTTCTGTTCAGGCTTTAGGTTTCCAAGAAGCTTTGAAGTAAATTCTTTTGTATGCCTTTCTTTCTCAAGCCTTGCCTCATATATGACTATCTTGCGCTCGTTGAATCCTAAGGCTGATCTTCGCTCTATCTTTATCTTTTCCTTATCAAGGTCGAAAGGAAGGAGTTTCAGAAGACATGCATAGATAGATTTCTCATCCTCTTCCTCTTTGCAGAATACCGAAAGGACTACATTGTTTAAGGCCTTCATAAGCTATTATACAAAGCAAAAGTATTTAAAGGTTTAGGCCATTTTTCAGTTATGAAACACAGCCTGAAGATAACTATCTTTCTTGTCTGCATATTCCTTCTCGCCCAGTTTGTAGGTCTTATAACTATCAACAAACATATCCAGGTTTCAAAAAGCCCTGAAGGGGTGGTGGAGATAAAGCACCCTGAGACAGTCATAGGGCCTCCTCCTGAGATACCTCAAGAGCAGAAATCTACCTCATTCATCATGATAATAATAGCTGTCCTTATAGGCACTGCGCTTATATTTGTCCTTATCAGGTTCAATGTGGGCAGGGTCTGGAAGTATTGGTATCTTGTTGCAGTGATCATGTGCCTTGCTGTGGCTTTAGGGGTATATGTAAACAAGTGGGCTGCTATTGCAATCGCAGCTATCTTCGCTCTCCTGAAAGTATTCAGGCCTAATGTATATGTGCATAACCTCTCTGAGATATTCATCTATACAGGCATAGCCATAATATTCCTCCCGATACTCAACCTTTTCTCAGCCACAGTGCTTCTCATCCTGATCTCAATATATGACATGATAGCTGTCTGGAAGAGCAAGCATATGATAAAACTTGCAGAGTTCCAGAACCAGGCAAAGGTATTTGCAGGACTCAGCATACCTTATAAGATGCCAAGTTCAGGATCATCTGATAGGAGAGCTCCTGCTAAAGGCAAAAAAGGCCATATGATAAAGGTTGAAAAAGGAAGGACCGCCATCCTAGGAGGAGGAGATATAGCCTTCCCTCTTCTTTTCACCGGCGCTGTGATGGAACACCTCATCCTTGTTCAGGGGATGGCAAAACAGGCTGCTCTAGTCAACTCTATGGTGATCTCTATCATTACGGGAATAGCCCTGTTCGGGCTCTTATACATGGCAAAGAAAGACAAATTCTATCCTGCCATGCCTTTTGTAAGCATAGGCTGCTTTGTAGGCTATGCTGTAATATTCTTTGCAGGGCTCATTTAGCGGCCAAAAGATCCTTCCATAAGATTTAAATAAATATACCCATAACTGCATACAAAATGGCAGAAACAAACAAGACATCGATTATACTGGCATTATTGATGATCATAGCCCTATTAAGTATTGCATGCGAAAGCTCTAAGAAATCTGAACCTATAGGTCAAGGTAAAATAATAGAAGAAATCCCTGCCGAGCAAGGCGAGGAGGGTAAAGAGGCTGAAACCTCAGCCCGGCAGGAAATAAAAACATACTCTCTTGATGAAGTGGCCCAGCATTATGATGACGGCGACTGCTGGATTGCAATAGACAACCAGGTTTATGATGTTACACAATTCATAACTATGCATCCTGGAGGCCAGGCCATCATGCAGGGATGCGGAACAGACGCTACAGACCTTTATGAGACAAGACCTATGGGCTCTGGAACGCCTCATTCAGGCCAGGCAAGAAGCTTGCTCGAAGAATACTATATAGGTGATCTATCATAGCTCTGACACAATTAACCTATTTCCCCATTCTTGGAAAACCTTTGATAATGTGGACAGGGATCATTACTTTGATGTGCTTCTTGTTCACAGCTTCTATATCCATAATGAACACGAAAGGCATCAAGGTTATACCCTTCCAATGGCATTCTCGTATGGCTGCAATATCAATAGCTCTTGGGATAATCCATGGTGTCATCGGTCTGGCAGCATACCTATAATTTTATCAGTAGAATATTAAATCTCAAAAGCGAAGCACTTCATATGCTTTCTGCTTATTCTCATCTTCCTTGACCCACCACGAAGCAGGGCCTTGCTTGATGCTCATATCATAGTCTCCTTTTCTCTGGTGTCCATGCTTGATCTTATAATGCGCAGGCATAGGCTCATTTGTCATATGAAGGTTCACAGAACCTGTCAGGTAAGCGTTCCTCATATCAACATCCTGTGAGTATGAAAGATCTGTCTGTATGACTCTTGACTGCTTAAAGCTTGCACCTGAAAAGTTTGAGTTAGACATATCTGTCCTCTCTATCTTGGTATATGAGAAATCTGATCCGCTGAGGTCAAGGCCTGAAAGGTCAGAGTCCTGCACCAGAGTATTCGAGAGGTCAGCCCCACTCATTTTATCTTCGCTGAGCTGCACCTTCCTTATGCTATCTGCTATCTCTTTTACAGGATCAGCAGGACCTGGCTTATGCTGAGACCTTATGACAACCTTCTTTATCTTTCCTGCTTTGCCTATCTCAAGCTCTAAAGTGCTTATCTTCCCGTCCCTTACCTGATCGAGAAGGTCCTGTAGGTTCTTGTCTGCCAATATGCTCGTCCCATCTTTATAATCTACTTTATAATAATATACTTTATAATCTACTTCCTGATAGTTTGAAGTCTGTTCACCTTAATTCAGCATCGTTGCTGTATCCCCTTTTTTCCCAATACCCCTCATAATCCTTATTGTTAGAAAGCTCTATCTTAGTCACCCATTTGACCCATTTATAGCCGAGCTTATCTTCTGCAACTACAGTGAAAGGGAAACCTCGCTCTGTAGCCAGCGTAACGTTGTTCATATTATAAGCAAGGAGTATATCATTATCAATGACATAGTCCAAGGGAAGGGAAGAGGTATAACCATCGTAAGCATGGAATATTACCGTGTTAGCCTGAGGTTTTATATTGCCCTCCCCTATAAGATCTTTTATCAACACCCCTTCCCAAAGGATGTAAGCGCTCCATCCCTCGACACAAAAGAGCTCGACTGGTTTAGCATAACTTTGGAAATCTAACACCTCTCCATAAGTGTAGACCTTAGGTTCTTCTATCAAGCCTGTAATCTTGAGGCCATAATCAGCCATATCTACTTTTTGAGGGCCTTTTATCGAGTTCTCCCTGAAAGCAGATATAGAACTAAGGTCTTCTCCTTTATACTCTCTTATCTCAACAGGCTTCAGTTCTTTTACAGTCTTGCCAAACTGACTATTCTGCTGACTCTTCTGGATAGGTGATGATGCCACATCATCTATATCAGAATCATTTCCCATCTTTGGATTTTTTATTACTTCCTGCTCAACCTGATCAGAAACGGTAATTCCTGCCTCAACCGTCTTATTGCTATAATCATGGACCTCAGCAGGCTTCAGGCCGTCTCCTTTATCCTCATACGCCTGATTCCCAGAACAACCTGATAAAACTGCAATAACCACCAAAAATATAATCATAATCATTATCTTTCGCATTTTTTCTCCTTGCCTTTCTTCAGGAAGCTCTTCGTCATGCACACTCTCCAGTTCCAATGGAGTGCCAGATGGATGAGCACTAAAGCAGCCATTATTATGCCAGACCAATCATGGATCGCGCTTATCTGGTACATAGGGAGGGACCTATGCTGTATACCCAGAGCAGGCAGCAGCCTTGGAAATTTTAGTATCCCTGTTAAAGATACTGATAGGAAAGTTACTGCCAGCCCTGCATCGATAATGTAGTTCAACAATGTCTTGTTCATATGGCCTCCTTGACCGATCTTATTATTGCTGAATGATCTATACCATACTTCTTCATCAGTTCTTCTGGCTGGCCTGACCTTGGCACATCCTTTATGTATAGATGGTCTATCTTCCCTAATATCGCCGAGACTACTGTGCCTATGCCTCCGAAGTAATGATCCTCAACAACAATGACCTTGTTCTTGCAATCTTGAGCATGCTTTTTCAATG
>CAYNQH010000045.1:7104-7352 GCA_964399255.1 uncultured Methanosarcinales archaeon
CTTCTCATCAACAGGCCTTACAGAATACAGATCAATGATCCTTATGCTCTTCCCCTCTTTCTTTAGGATATCATATGCCTTGAGCGCTTCATGGACAGTTATCCCTGCCGCTATGACCAAAGCTAGGTCTTTGCTGCTCTGGCGCAGGACCTTAAGACTGCCTATAGGGAATCTCTCTCCGTCCTTGTATATCACATTATTCTTAGCCCTTGTTGTCCTGAGATAGCAAAGCCCGTTATGATTCGCCA
>CAYNQH010000046.1:0-7309 GCA_964399255.1 uncultured Methanosarcinales archaeon
GAAAGTATTATTGAAGCTCAATAATGTATGGAAGATATACAAGATGGGGGATGTTGAAGTGCCTGCATTGAGAGGGCTTAACCTAGAGGTGAAAGAAGGCGAGTTCGTAGCGATAATGGGGCCTTCCGGTTCAGGCAAGAGCACTGCAATGAACATGATAGGCGTCCTGGACATCCCTACAAAAGGGAACATAATGCTTGAGCATCATGACATCGCTGAACTTGAAGAATCAGACCTTGCCCAGATAAGAGGCCAGAAGATAGGGTTCATATTCCAGCAGTTCAACCTCATACCTACGCTTACAGCTTTAGAGAATGTCATGCTGCCAATGATGTTCCAGAAGACAAGCAAGGATGCAAGGATGAAAAAAGCAAAAGAGCTATTGGCCCTGGTAGGCCTGGACGAGAGGATGGACCACAAGCCTACAGAGCTTTCAGGAGGCCAGCAGCAGAGAGTCGCGATAGCAAGATCCCTTGCGAACGATCCTGATATAATCCTGGCCGACGAGCCTACAGGAAACCTTGACTCAAAGACAGGAGATACTGTAATGGACTTCCTATGCAAGCTCCACACAGATGAAGGCAAGACGATAATCATGGTCACACACGACGAGGAGGTTGCGGACAATGCAGAACGCATAGAGTTCCTCAAGGATGGTGCGATAATAAAGACAATAAAGGGGAAGAATCATGATAAAAGATGCAAAAGGTGATAAAATGAAAGGGACAAGAACAATTTTGGTCATAATAACCTTGCTTATCGCAATGATGAGTGCAAGTGCCTACACAAGAGGCAGTGTAAACAACACATTAGCATTATATGCCAATGAAGGCTACCTTCTGAAGGCAGTCATGCTTAACCAGGACCCTGATCCTGCAGAGCCAGGCAAATATGTAGAGCTACGCTTCAAGGTGCAGAATGAGGGCGGAGGCCCGACACCAGAAGATGTGACGTTCGAGCTGGTCCCTGAATATCCGTTCAGCTTCAGCAATTCAGCAGACAGGTTCAAAGAAGCAGGCATACTTAAGTCCAGGCAGATGGACGAGACAGGGCTTATCTTATACTACAAGCTGAAGGTCGATGAGAATGCTGTCGAAGGCCGAAACCAGGTAAAGCTAAGGTTCAACATAAAAGGCGACCCTAACTGGTATGAGTTCGAGGAATTCGACGTGAGAGTCCAGACTATCGATGCCGCTGTGATCGTCGAGTCTGTGAAGACGGAGCCTGAGATGCTCATCCCTGGAGAGAAGGCAAAGCTCACGATAAAACTCAAAAATCTCGCAGATTCTTACATGAAAGACGTCTCGCTGAAGCTCGATCTTACACTAGCAAGCCTTAGCGGGAACACTGCAGCAGCGAGCGCAGGAGCAGATTCAGATTCGCTTATACCTTTTGCGCCTCTCAATTCAGCGACAGAGAAGAGGGTGAGGTACATAAAGCCTGGTGAAGAGATCGCTTTCGAATACCAGATAATGCCTTATCCTAATGCAGAATCAAGAGTGTACAAGATACCTATACAGGTGGTATATTACGACGAGCTCAACAAGGAGTATATAAAGAATGATATAATAGGGGTCTATGTGGGCGCAAAGCCTGATATGTATGCAGTCATAGAGAGCACTGAGATCACCCAGGCAAATAAACAGGGAGTGATATCAATAAAATTCGTGAACAAGGGATTGAGCGACATAAAATTCGTAGATGTGACGCTTAAAGAGTCTGAAGACTATGAGATAACCTCCCCTTCAAAGGTTTATGTCGGCAATATAGACTCTGATGATTATGAAAGCTCAGAGTTCGACATAAAGCTGAAGGATGGAAAGGACTCTGTACCAGTCATGATATCAGTCACATATAAAGATGCCAACAACAAGGAATACAGCGAAGACATAACACTTGACCTTAAGGTGGTCTCGCCTCCTGCAAAGCAGGGGCCTGGAGGATTGACGATTGTGATTATTGTCGTCATACTGATGGGCATAGCCTGGTTTGTATATAAGAGATGGGAGAAGAAAAGGAATGTAAAGAAAAAATGATTTCTTTTTTTATTTTTATCATCCATCATCAAGAAATGCCAAAAGTTCCGGAGCAGGAGACTGAGAGATATTAGAATATGGTAGGCGATTATATAGGTTTGGCAGTCAGCAACCTGAGGAGGAGAAAGCTAAGGTCATGGCTGACCATGATAGGGATCTTCATAGGCATAGCTGCAGTAGTATCTCTTATAGGCCTGGGTGAAGGCCTGAGAGAAGCCATAGTGGGCCAGTTCGGTTTTCTCGGTACAGATATACTTGGCGTGCAGGCGTCAGGGCTCCAGTACGGTCCTCCTGGTTCAGGAGCTGCAACACCTCTTAGCAATACCCTAGTGGAGAAGATACGCAGGGTAAAGGATGTCAATGCCGCCTTCAACAGGTATATCCAGTCCGGCACTATGGAGTTCAACAACAGGCAGGCAGTAGGCTTTGCAGGCTCTGTACCTATAGGCGCTGAGAGGAAAGTATTCGAGAAGATGGTCAAGCTCGAGATAGAATCAGGCCGGCTTCTGAAGGATGGAGATGGAAAAAGGATATTGTTAGGGAATGATTTCACAAAAGATGATATATTCGGAAAAGCTATAAAAGTAGGCGATAAGGTACTTATAAATGATATAAGCTTCGAGGTAGTGGGGATAATCAAGCGGAAAGGAAGCTTTGTATTCGACTCTATAGTTTTCGTGAATGAAGACACACTCCTGGATTCATTGCGCGAAGATGACGGCACTACAGATATCATCTCTATCCAGGTGAAGGATGAAGATAGGATAGACCAGGTAAGGGATGATGTAGAGAAGCTTCTCCGCAAGGAAAGGAAGGTCAAAGAAGGCGAGGAGGATTTCAGCGTAGAGACCCCTCAGCAGATGCTTGAGTCCCTCAACTCTACATTGTTCGCTGTGCAGCTCTTCGTGACCATAATCGCAGTCATCTCTCTCCTGGTAGGAGGGATAGGCATAATGAACACCATGTATACTGCCGTAGTCGAGAGGACAAAAGAGATAGGCATCATGAAAGCTATAGGCGCAAGGAATTCGACGATATTCATACTCTTCTTTGCAGAATCCGGGCTTCTTGGATCTGTAGGGGGGCTCATAGGCATAAGTCTCGGCCTCATATTCGCATATGGCCTTGCATTCATCGGAAGTCTCGCCCTTGGCTCTGATCTCATCCAGGCGAGCGTAAGCCTTAACCTAATATTAGGGGCGCTTGCATTCTCCTTTATACTTGGGACCTTTTTCGGGGTTCTGCCTGCACTGCAGGCATCAAAGCTCAAGCCTGTAGATGCATTGAGAAGCGTGAAATGATAATAAAAAGATAATAAAGATGGTAAATATAATAAAAATGATATCGTCGCATATTGATTAGATATAATTGATAGACTAGCAGAAAAATGATCGAAGAGATGATAATAGCATTGAAGAACCTGATGGACAGGAAGCTGAGGACATTCCTCAGCACACTATCGATACTTATAGGCATAACCTCCATCTTCGCCCTTGTCAGCTTCGGCATAGGCCTGCAGAACTACATGAACACAGTTGCTGCAGAAGCAGGAGTTGACAAGCTTTATGTATATGGGAAAGGGGTCGGAGCTCCTGGAACAGATGAGAACTTCTTCATAAGCAGAGATGAAGCTAAGTTCATAGAAAAGATAAAAGGGGTTGCAGAGATAGCTCCGATGTATGCCAAGGCAGGACAGATAGCTTTCAAGGATGAGAAAAGATATGGCTTTGTAATAGGATTTTCCGCTGAAAACCAGCAGTTTGTAGATGAGGCTTTCACAGTAACAGTAGAGAAGGGCAGGAACCTTAAGAAAGGCGAGCTGGACAAGGTAGGTCTTGGATACAACTACCAGCTGGACAAGAAGATATTCACCAGAGGGCTTAAGTTAGGCGACAAATTAAATATAAACGGAAAGCCTTTTGAGGTAGTGTCATTCTATGAGGAAGTAGGCAACCCTTCTGATGACAGCAACATCTACCTTGAAGAGGCTGCTTTTGAATCATTATTCCCGGAAACTGAAGGAAGATACGGCTTTGTAATATTGGGAGCAGAAGACGGCCAGGATGTCAACCTTCTTGCCGACAAGATACAGGAAAAGCTGAGGAAATACAAAGGCCAGGAGAAAGGCAAGGAGGATTTCTTTGTCCAGACATTCGAGGATGCAATAGCTATCTTCGCAAACATAATGACAGTCATAAGCGCAATACTCGTACTCATTGCGCTCATATCTGTCCTCGTCGCGACAGTGAACATAATGAACACCATGTATACGACAGTCCTTGAGAGGACCAATGAGATAGGGGTTATGAAAGCTATAGGGGCAAGGAACAGCGATATCATGATAATGTTCCTGCTTGAGTCAGGCTTTATGGGATTCATCGGAGGAGCATTAGGCATCCTAGTCGGATATCTTATAGCTAAACTAGGGGGCCAGATAGCAGCAAAAGCAGGCTACTCTTTCCTCCAGCCTTCATTCCCTCTCTGGCTCACGATAGGCTGCCTTCTCTTCTCTTTCCTGGTAGGCTCTTTTGCAGGAGCCTTCCCTGCAAGGCAGGCATCAAAGCTCAAGCCTGTAGATGCTTTGAGGTATGAATGAAAGGATTATCTCAAATGAAAGGAAAGAAAAAGCAAAAAGAGAAAAAAAATATATATACATATTTGATAAATTTAAGATAACAAGATGGGAATCTTCGACCATATAGAGACTGTCAAAAAAGAGATAAACGGGACTACGGTATACTGCAGGCTCAATTTCAATGCCTATGATAAAAAGCAGTTCTTGAAAGATATGGAGATGTTCCATTTCGTGAATTCTGATGAGAGCAGAAGCAAGATAGTTCCTGAAAAGTTCAAGGAAAGGCTTAAGGCTGCAAAGCAGTACAATGAGATGTTCTTCAGGAAGGATATATATAATGCCCTAAAGAAAGGCGCAAGACCAAAGATAGACTATGATGATTTCAAGAGATTATGCGTAAAGCTTGTCTCACAGTATGTCTTCTACCTCATACAGACAAGCATGAAGGCAATGATAGAAGGCCAGGAGAAATTCTGGATGAGGCTCCTTATAATAAACGACTTTGAGGAAGGATCTTATGCCTACTGGGACAGGTCTCAGCCAGGCGCAGTATACATCGGCCTAAGCGGCCAGCTTCTGATAGGCAGGATCTACGGCCCATGGATCTACACCAGCAAGATAGACGCCTCTCACATAGACAGGACGCTCATACATGAGATGGAGCACCATCTTCAGGAGACAAGGGACACTTTCAAGAAAGAATATGCTATGCAGGAATATATAACAAGGTTCATGAAGCTCAACAAGAACCGATGGCTCGGATGCATGAGCAGCTTATACACCATATTCTGCAACCTATTCTCAGAAGGACTTGCTTCATTCAGGCAGATGAGCAATGCAGACAAGTTCATATTCGACCTTGAGAGGATAGAAAAGGCAAAGTCAGCCATGGAGAAGATAGCTAAGGAGCCGAACAAGAAGAAAGCAGAGGAGATATGGTTCACTGAGCTCACGCCTTTCTTCATAAGGACAGGAGAATATTATATGGGGGCGGCGATGTGCTATACAGTAGGCCTAAGCCTGATGATGAGGAAGAGAAAAGATAAATTTATCAGTATACTCAGCCCTGAAAAGAAGACCCTAAATATCAAGGATCTTGATGTTTACATAGCAAGAAAAAAGACAGTCAGCATCGAACCTCTGGATCCTGACACCTACAAGGAAACGTACAAGTTCCTGGCAGCGATCACTTATTATACTGATTTCATGAAAGTATATGAGGATGCATGCAAAGAGCTAGGTTTCAAGGAGCCTGCAAAGTTCATCGACCCTAAATTCCTTGAACGCCTGACAAAGGTAGCGACCAATCATTACGACAGATACTGCAGCAAGATAGATAAAGAAGCAGAGGATGCGATATCAAAGAAAAAAGGGAAAAGGCTTCCTTTTTAGGTCTGGCATTATTTCTATAGAAAAGTTTAAAATCTCTTATGGCATATGATTCTAGATGAGGTCTGATGAAGGCAAATTAGTCATGCTGGCAATCTCCCCTAGACCTACAGGGGAACAGCTCTACCATGAGCCTGGATTCTTCAGGCTCGAGCTTATGGTCCGTGAGATAGCAGAAGAGGAAGACATCGCAAAACTTCTCGAGGAAAGCTCTGTCGGCAGCTACATATTAAAATCCAAGGTCTGCAAAGACCCAAGGCATCACCATCAGCTAGCCATTGACCTGAGGGAAGCATATGAATCAAAAGAGCCTATCTTCCTGGGCAAGGACATGTCTATAGTAAGATTTGGAGATGCGGATCTCGCTGAGATGATACTTGAGGACTGTTTCTTATCTGACCAAGAAAGCAAAAGCTATGGGAATATGGAATTGATGCATTACCCGGCTAAGGCTCATCAAAGAACAAGAGTTAAATAAAAAATAAAAAAGATAAAAAAAGATCTAGCATGTTCCTGCCGGAAGATACTGGCATATAGCCTGCTTGAATGCGTATGCGCTTCTCTCTCCGCTGTAAGGCTTGCCATTTATGAACATTGTCGGCGATCCCTGAGCCCCTACAGACTGGCTTCTCACTACAGAAGATGAAAGCAGTCCTGCTCCTTCTCCTCCTTCATAGCATGTCCTGATAGATTCTACATCAAGGCCTTTATCAGAAGCGCATTTCTCCCAGTTAGAAGGTATGCCTCTTGAATTCTGGTTCATGCAGGATACCATTTCCATAGCAAGGTCAGGATTATGCTTGAATGCGCAAAGCTGGACAATATTGCCTTCTACTTCAGCCTGACCGTGCAGTGACCTGAAGTTACCGTTGCCAAGATCATTAGCGATGAAATCAAGATGGAAGTCTACATAAGGCCCTATCTGGTCAAGGACTGGCTTTATAGCTTCCTCTACCTGGACACCATAAGGGCACTGGCTCATGACATAGAACTCTACCTTGACCTTATCCCCTGCAGCAATATCAACAGGTCCTGCAGAAGGTGCGATATTGGCTGCTGCAGGCCGGATTGGCTGCAAGGCAACACATTTAGATTCTATCGCAGAGATCTGCTGCTGAGTGATGATCATGACTATCCCTATAACGACTAAAATCCCTATTTCAATATATTTGAGATTGCTCATAAAATACACCTCCAAAGGCTCTAAATAAGCTTTTTTGAAAGTGGAAAGGAAATTGATATTTAAAGCTATCTGTTGATAGATATCTTAAGAATATCCAATCCTACTGAAGGATATACGGAAAAAATA
>CAYNQH010000047.1:0-7255 GCA_964399255.1 uncultured Methanosarcinales archaeon
TCAGAGCAGTTTGCGCACGGAAGGCATGGTCCTCCGCAGTCTATCCCTTTCTCGCCTTGGTTGATCATTCCATCTTCGCATGTAGGTCTTAATTCTAAGGTTATGTTGTCCATGACAGGAGTTATATTGCATTCTTTGCATGGTCCTCCGCAGTCTATCCCTTTCTCTCCCTGGTTCTTTATCCTGTCTTCGCATGTAGGGCAGGCATTGCATGGCCCTCCGCAGTCTATCCCTGATTCTTCTCCATTCTGACGGCCGTCTTCGCATGTCGCCGCTGTCAGGCAGGGTATGCATGGCCTTCCGCAGTCTATATCAGTCTCCCCTTGGTTTCTCACCCCATCTTCACAGCTTTCTATATGAGCACAGCTCTCATTGAGTGCAGGCCTATCCTGCGTGGTTCCGCATAGGCTATTATCTTCGCAGGTCCTGGTCCTGTATCCTTCTGCAGGGCATATCACTGGGGAGAATGGTCCGCATTCCCAATCCTCTTCGCATTCATGCTGGCAGGATTGAGTCTCAGAAGGCTTTGTCAAGGTCGTTCCGCAGCTGTTCAGATCAGTGCAGCTTCTTCTTTGCAGCTCACTCTCAGGGCAGGGCTGCGGCTGCCAGGGAGTGCATTCCCAGTCTTCTTGGCATACATACTGGCAGGTCCTTGATTCTGAAGGTTTGCCTGCAAGGGTGTCGCAGCTGTTTTTGTCTGTGCATATCCTTGTCTGTGCCTGTGATGTAGGACATGGCTCAGGTGTCCAGGAGCTGCACTGCCAGTCAGGATTGCACAGTCCCTGCATCTTGTTGTAATGGTCTCTTATCTCAGTTACACTTAGGGCTCTGCTGTAAAGCCTTACCTCATCTATAACTCCCTTGAAATTATACATCGAGCTTCCGAGGCCACCAAAACCAAAATGTGTGGTTGATTGCTGGACCTCTGAGGGTCCAGTCTTGCTTGTCTGCAGCAGGCCGTTAAGGTAGAGCAGCATTGTAGGCTTGTCATATACGCCGACGATATGATACCATACATCGTTCTCAATATCCTGAGGCATTACGAGGTCATACCATCCAGATCCATCAGATACTGCAAAGTAGACCTGTTCGCTGTTCTCATGCACTGCAAGGCCGTATGATGACTGTCCTGGAAGGACCATCTGAGAGGCTTTGCCAAGTATTATCCCATAATCTGAATGGTTCCCTGTTTTCTTTATCCAGCCCTCTATAGTGAACTTTTCAGGGAAGTTAAGCGAATCATCATTTTGTATTTCTACATACTGGCTGCTTCCGTTGAACAGCAAGGCCGTGCCATTTATCCCTTTTGTCCACTTCGCTCCGCTTATAGACCCATCATTGGTGTTTGGGCTCAAGTCTTCCAAGAAGGATCCTGAACCTTCATCAAATCTCCAGTATCCTTCCAATCCTGGCTCGCAGAATACATAATGCCCGGTTATATAGCTGTTATAGCTTTCCACCTGTCTTGAGATATTTGAGAAGGTGAGGGTGCTGAAATATATCAGGAGGCTGAACATAACAATGAAATATATATACATCGTTCCCTGTACTTTCTTGAGCTCTTTGTCAGGTATCATCTGAGCAGCCTCTCAAGCTCTTTGGTATTTTTCAGCTTGTAAAGTTTAGTCTTATGGATCATTATCTGGCCTACCACACCTTCTTTGAGGAGCTTCTTGACTATCCTGAAAGTTGTAGCGATCGGCACTTTAGAATCATAGGATAGCTTCTGGATATTGAAATGCTGGCTGCTATTTTGTGATAAAACCTTTAGAATCTTCAGTGTCTTCGGATCTATAAGCCTCTCAAAGATCTCCATGACCTTTTAGAATAGCTTTCCTTTTTTAAATCTTTTCATTTTTGGAAAAAATATTTCATTTTTGGAATTTATCAAACTTTTCCCTGCATTTCCTCTCTTTCCAGTAGACTGAATGGCTTGCACGCTTCTCAAATAAGGCTATTGCGATGCTGACCAGATTGGTCTGATAGTTCCTTAGGTTATTGCCCTGAAGGATCTCATAAGCATCATCAAGGCATTCCCTCATAATGCCAATATTAGCTTTCTTTGCTTTGTTTTCTGATTCTTCCTCTTCTTTCTCTGTTATCTCTACCTCTAGCCATCTCGGAAGGTCTCTTCCTTTTACGTTCATAGGGAAACTTTTGCTGAATACCATAAGGATATCTAGGCAGGGATTTTTTATATGTCTTTCTGAGAAAAAATTGCAAGATTTCTATTATTGCTGCTTATTCTGCTGTCTAGGGCGGAAACTCAACTACCTTTTAAAAGCAATCATAACATTTTTAAATATCCTCTTATCTTATGATAAAGGGTGGTCAAATGAAAAAAACAATTTTTACATCTATCATTTCATTTATATTAGTCTCATCTCTATTGATTGCGGGATGTACAGGTAAATTGCTTCGGCCAGAGCAGGCCACTCAGGAAATCCCTCAACCAGGTGAGGACGAAGGCGCTCTTTGCAATCCTCCTTATATAGGATCTGATGGTGACTGCTGCCTGGATAATGATTCTGATTCATTATGCGATGAGATTGATAGCACTATCAGCACTATCAATTCGGGTCTTGCCGATGAAGGGGGAGCAGCAGACGATCTTGAGGAGGTTTTAGCTAATGCAACTACGAACAGGATCAAAGGCGAAGCTTATATCAAGGTCACAAGCTTTCTTGGGGATATTGACTCTAATACTTTTAACAGCATGGTCTTTATGATTGAAAATATAGGGGAAAAGCAGATCCTGAACCCAGTGATATCTATAGAGGCATATTATGTCCGGCCTGGAACAAACGCCCAAGAGAAGGTATATCAGTTCACATATCCTCTTAATGAGATTCTACTGAAGGGCCAGACATATAACTATAAGATCCCTATCTCACCTATGGCTATCTCTACAGGCCCTGTCAAGAATACCCTTTCAAGATATAACATCCTGGTAAATATATCTGAAGCAGGGACCATAATAGGGAGCGATAAGGAGACGATCTCAATAAGCCCTATAAGAGAGATTGCAGAGAGCTCTTTCTCTACATCCTTTAAGCCAGTCAGGTCGACCGATCACAAATCAACTATTGAAGTGGTATCTTTAGGAGCATCTTATGATGGCGGACTTATAGATTCTATAACTGTCAACCTTAATATCAAGGACGGGATAAAGAAGCCTGTCCTAGACCTCTTCTACGGAGAGGATTACAGCATAGTCCTCAATGATCTGGGCTATAGCGCCTACATAACCAAACAGATCCCTCTATCGATAAAGGTAGATCCTGGAGCGAAGATAGATGGTATAACCCTTAATCTGAGAGATGGAGCAGAGACAGATGTCTATTCTGTAACTGAAGAAAAATATTATATGAACTGCGATAGGGACAAGGATAAGTTCCGCCGTTGCGAACTCCAGCATGCGGGGACCATATAGTCTCAACGTAATCCTTCGGTGATTGAGATGGAAAATAAGCCTATACTTGTAAGCTGTGCTATAATAAGGAAGGAGAATAAGATACTTATAGCTCAGAGGAAAAAGGAGAGCCTTCTCGAGCCTGATAAATGGGAGTTCCCTGGAGGTAAGGTAGAGCATAAGGAGCATCCTGAGGATACTATAGTCCGTGAGATAGAGGAAGAGCTGGGGATCAAGATAAAGGTAGATTCCTTATTCAGGATGAATTCTCATGTATATACTGTTTCAGAAAAGGAATATCATGTTGTCATACTGGCTTTCCTTACAACCCATCTCAAAGGGGAGCCGAAAAATATAGACTGCCAGGATTGCAGATGGGTCGACCCTAAAGATATACTAGGGTATGATTTTGTAGAAGGCGATAAGGTTATCGCTTCAGAATTCATAGGCTCTTTGACCTAAACCTGCTTTCAGATCTGTTTCTTCTCCTGCTTCACCGCCATAGGCGCTTCACCGCCGTGCCATGTAAACCTAGGCCTTACCCTTATCATATACAGCTTCTCGTTAGAATCATCAAAAACTACAGCCGAGCCCTTAACTCTCGGAAGATTATCTATCGCGAGAGTCAGGCCTTCCCTCATATAGCTCTGGGTAAGCATGCCAAGAGCTTCAACATCCAGCCTTGCCGTAATCCTATGGCTGATGACTGTATCCGACTGGGTCATGACATCTGTATGGATCTTCCCTGGCTGCTGTGTCGCCAGGATTAAGCTGATTCCAGGCTGTCTTCCTTCCCTCATTATCGTAACTAAAGGGTCTGTTGCAGGATTCTTCCCTTCTCTAGGCAGGAATTCATGAGCTTCATCAATAACCAGCCAGACCATGGGAAATTCCATCTTCTTCTCTTTGCCTTCGCTGAAATAATGTGTTGTCTCATGGATCTCCTGGTATTCCTCGTTCTTCCTTGAGAGCATCCTCTCTATGAAAAGCCTCTGAGCTACTAGGCCCACTATCAGCGCCTTGATCTTCCAGCCTCCAGGTGCTGTCGCATAACAGCTAACATCAAGAACAGTTACCTGGCCGGGCTTTACAAGATCCTTCAGCTTTGTGCCTTCCTTGCTGAACACTCCCCATGCCTCTGTGCTCATGAACCTATTGATAGCTGCATCTTTAGTGTTCTGGTCAGTATGGGTGTCTGATTCGATCTCCTTTATTATCTCAGCTACCCCATAGGTATCATACTTCTTCTTCATGCTGTTGATTATCCTTTCGATAAGAACCCCTACAGGCTCTGTGGAAGACAGGTCGAAGGTCATCTGCCAGTCAGAAGAGTCAAAATCCGCAGGATTAAGTGAGAAAGGGAAATCTGTAGGTATACCTTTCTCTTTGTACTGCTTGTAGAAAACATAAGGTGTATAGATCTTGACATCAAGGCCCTGCCCCTTGAAGCCCCATTCATCAAGGATCTCTTCGTCTTTCTTGTTGGCATATTTCATGGTCCAATAGATGCCCATCGTGTCCAGAAGTATGAAGCAGAGATTCTGGTTTATCTCAGGAGGGAGCGTTGCCATGCCTTCAGCTATCGCGCCCATAGTATAGGACTTACCTCCTCCACGTTTTCCGCAAATGAACACCACGTGGGCTCTTGCTACATCAAGGTAGACCTTGTTAGAAAGAGACATGGTCCTTCCCATCTTGATGTACTGCTTGCCTATGAGGACTGTTCCAGCCATCCCGAACTTTTGCCTGTCGCTCTCAAGCCTTCCTACTATTATGTCCCTCATTGGTCAAAAAATAGGAATTTTTAATATAAACTTTTATTGAAACTATAAAGTAGCAATAGATTAAGGGAAAGATTTATTTATAACCCTCCTTTTTGTCTGCGAATAATAGTTGATTTTCCAAAAGAGGGGAGGTTTAAAATGACAGGAGATAAGAGACATACAGAGCATCATAAGGTGCATCATGAGGCGCATCATGCTCATCAGGCTAATGTTCATAAAGGCCACAAGGCAAGGAAGCCTAATTATATGATCCCTGCTTTGGCAGTAATAGCGGTCATAGCCTTGGCAGTTATTATAGTTTTGGCAGTCAAGTTTTCAAGGTTCCATCTAGGTTCTATAGGGCCTGCGCCAGACCAGCTTTCAAAATGCAGGGAAGGCCAGGTGGTAGTACGTGCAGACAGCATAGACATAACCTGCGAACAGTTCAAGGGAGTTTTGAACAATATGCAGGCCATCCCTGTCCAGAGGATAGAGGGAGAGACGATAGAAGATTATACTTCAAGAAGAGAGAAAGTCTTATTGGAGACTTCGCTCAACTTCACCATAATGCAGGCTCTCCTTATCGATAAGGCAGAAAAGTCAGGACTTAAGGTAAGCCCTCAGGAAGTAGACAACCTTATACAGTATGGGCTGCAGAGATCAGGGATGAATATGGATCAGTTTGAGCAGCAGCTGGCCCTTAACAATCTCACTCTTGATATGGTAAAGGATATGTATGAGACCCAGCTTCTGATAACCAAATACCTCAACCAGACTGTGATGTCTAATATCCAGGTCTCAGACGAAGAGCTGGAGGCAGCCTATGAGGCTAACATAAAAGCAAGGCATATCCTTGTAGATACAGAAGAAGAAGCTCAGGAGATAAAAGCTCTTCTCAAAGGAGGGTCAGACTTTGCTGACCTCGCAAAAGAGAGATCAATATGCCCAAGTGCACCAGAAGGAGGGGAGCTTGGAATCTTCGGAAGGGGGGTTATGGTACCTGAGTTTGAGGATGCAGCATTTTCCCTCAAAGAAGGCGAGATATCTGATATAGTGCAGACTCAGTTCGGCTATCATATCATAGAAAGAGAAGCATTGCCTCCTCTTGAAGAGATGGAAGACAGCCTCAAAATGGACATAATCAACCAGAAGACCACAACTTCAGTCTCAGATTACATCAGCGTAATGATGGATGGGGCTAATAAAGAGCTTTTGGTAGACATCTCTTAATTTTTTTTAAATATTTTTTTTAGGTTAATTTTATATATCCTTATCTTATCTTGGCTAGTATGAAGAAAGAAATCTCTGCTTTTGAGCTATCTGTACTTGTTGATGAATTCTCAGTACTCAAGAACGGGAAGGTTGATCAGATATTCCAGCGGGGGAAGGAAGAGCTGGATTTCGTCTTCCACATCCCAAATCTGGGGAAGAAGATATTGAGGGTGATAGTGGGAAGCTTTGCATATCTGGCTGAAAATAAGGTTGAAAATCCTATGCAGCCGCCAGGATTCTGCCAATATCTCAGGAAGATCCTTTCCAATTCAAGGGTTTCTGTCCTCTCCCAACCAGGATTTGAACGTGTAATCAAGATTATGTTCGAGACAAAGGAGAAAAGCTATATCCTAATAATAGAGCTTTTCGGCAAAGGCAATGTCCTGCTATGCTCAGAAGAGATGAAGATACTGTCCTGCCTCAACATGCAGAAGACAAAGACGAGGATGGTAAGGCCGGGCGAGGAGTATTCTCTCCCTAACATGAAAGAGATACCTTTCAATATAAGCAGACAGGCGCTCAGCGAGATGCTTCTCAGATCAGAAAAGGATGCAGTGAAGTTCATAGCTACAGAGCTGGGCCTTGGAGGAGTATATGAGGAAGAGGTCTGCCTGATAGCAGGGATTGATAAGTCCATACCGGCAAAGCAGGTAGATGCAGGCATACTTAAGAATGCTCTCCTGAACCTAAAAGCTTACGAGCTGCAGCCTGTAGTGGTTGATGATAAGGATATAGCGCCTTTCAAGCTTAAGACATATAAAGGCAGCAGCTTCAAGGAGTTCAAGACATACAGCGAAGCTCTTGATTC
>CAYNQH010000048.1:0-7180 GCA_964399255.1 uncultured Methanosarcinales archaeon
GGTCAACTTCAAGCTCCTTCCCGTTCTCCAATGCTACCCTAAGCGAGACCTTTGTATTATCATCCAATGCTCGGGCCATAGAAAGCATAAGCGTGCCATGCTTATACTTATTCGACTTTGAAAGTATAGATATCAGAGTTCCTGCAACAGTATAGAGTATGTCTTTCTTAGCATTTATTATAAGGAAGCTTCCACCGTCATGGACAGCCGAAGGATCCTTCTTGTTCCTATCAAACCAGTTGAGGGAATTTACTATCTCTTTCTTATACTCCGCAAGGTTCTGGATAGCCTTCCTCTTGGAAGAGGGGTCGCCTAGGCAGACACCTATGCCTAAAGAGGCCTTGTCAAGCCTCCCGCATGAGTTAAGGATCGTAGAGAATTCCCTTGCATCGCTGAAAGGCGTCCTCTCCTCTTCGTTCTTGAGGGTATAATTAAGGCCTATTATGTTCTCCGGCTCTTTCTCACCAAGCCTTTTCATCACTATCGAGCTTATCAGCCTCTTGATCTCGTCTTCTTTAAGGTCGCTCAGACGGATCCAATCGTTGCCCCTCTTAGGATCTATGCCTAACTGCTTAAGGAACTGGATGGCATTGCTCTCGCTCCCGGTAACTCCAGGTATGAAAACTTCAGAACTGTATTGGAGCATCTTATGCAAAGGCCTTGTCGCAGCACCGAACATGTTAAGGCTTTTCTTCACATCTATCATGCCTTTGCTTACTGCCATCTCAAGTATCTCGTTGTTGAGCTTCATGAACCCTTTATCTTCCTGGACATCCCCTATCGCGCCTATAACTGCAAGGTGGGCAGTGCTCTCATTCTCAGGATTAAGCGCCTTGGCAAACAAGAAGACCACCCCTGAACCAGATATCTCTTTGCTTCCATCAATCCCAGATAGATGAGGATTTACATGGGTTATGTTCTTACCCAGACCTCCTGGAACATCCTCTGGCTGGTGATGGTCAAGTATCAGGACCTCCTTTCCGGAAAGCTTCTGGTTTATAAGAGAAAGCTGGCCTGACCCTAGGTCTGTGAATATTACAAACCTTGAGTCTTCCTTAGCAAGCTCGTTCAAAAAGTCCTCTGTGAGCTGGGGAAGTATGGATATCTCATACTTCCTGTTCTCATTGTTAAGAGCATTGATCATGATGGAACCTGCTGTGATCCCATCAGCATCAAGATGAGAGATAACTCTAAGCGTAGATTTCTTATCGAAACTATGGAACCTCTCTACTGCATCTTCAATGCTCTTCTTGAAGGACTCGTACTGATCCATCAGCTTATTCTACAAGAAGCTTTGCTGTTTTTGGATCATAGTTCCATTTCTCAGGCAGCCTTCCTCTGTTCTTATAATATTTGGAAAGCCTCCCTATCTTAGATTCAGTAAGCTGCAAACCTCTCTTTGCAGTGTAATCTTTATGGTTCTCCTCGAGATGTTTCCTTATCATAACCGCCCTTTTTATGAGAGACATGAGATCTTCAGGAACTTCAGGGTTTATCCCTCTCTCGACAAGTATCTTTGATACCCTCTTCCCGGTAAGCACTTTCACGTCAGGTATACCATAGACATCCCTAAGGTATATCCCTATCTGTGAGGTAGACTTATCCTCTTTAGACAATTTCTGTATAAGCAGCTCAACTTCCTTAGGTTTGTATCTTACCCATGAAGGCTGGGATTTCTTTATCGGTTTTTTAGAGCCGCTGTTGCCTCTTCTTCTTGAATACATTCGTGCCATTTTATTACCTCTGAGAAGCAGATTTATGCGCCTCTCCAGCATAGATAAGCCCTTACGGACCGGTCTATCCATTGATTAAAGTTAAGAAAAAGGAGGTTATTTATAAATATTGCCTAAAAATGCTTTTAAATCAGCCTATGCTCACTGGAGGTCGTATTTCTTTATCTCTTCCTCATACTTGCTTATTATGAAAGATATGCCCTCCGGGCCTCCTGCTGCGTATACTGCCTTGCAAGAGGCTAAGCATTGGTCATCAAGGCCAGGCACTATCCCCCTCTTCAGCGTACCAAGAAGAATGCAGTCTTTCTTGCAGGTACTGATGAGCCTGCTCTTCTGCGTACAGCCGCTAAGCAGGATGACGGATACAATTAAGGATACAATCAGAAAAGCCAGCACCAGACCTCTTATTTTCATATAGGAAAGAGACTATTGTTCATTTATAAAACTATCGCAATGCAACATAAATCTTAAATGAATACCTAATCACATGATAAAACTGTGACCTGGACCGGATGTTAGGGAAAAATGTTTTCGCTTCTCATATGGAGCTAAGATCCTCAAAGATAAAGATCGTAGAGGAAAAAGCAAAGGTAAGATTGGCCTCTGAAGAATAAGGAAAGGCTATAGCAAGCCGATTATATAGAGTATACCTCCTGTAGCGATACCTGCAAGAAGTGTCTTGATACCATACAAGAACATATTCTCTTTTGAAAGTTTTCCCAAGAAAGCGCCTAATATGAAAAGCAGTGTGGCTGCTAAGGTTATTGAGATATAAAAGGCCGCCATCTCTGTAATTATCGAAGGACTGAAGAAGAATGGGAATATGACCATAATCGCAGACAACAAAGGGGATGCTCCGTTAACTAAAGCTGTAAATATAGGTGCAGCAATGCTTGCCCTTCCTATCAAAGTCTTGCCCATATTCATTATCATTGCGCCTTCAAGAGCCTTCAGATCTTTTATGCGCTCTGCCTTTTCGCTAAGGTAAGCTGCACTCACCCCAGAGATAAACATAGCAACCCCCACCCCTAAACCTGCAGCAGTAATAACCTTAGGGTCGAGTATCCCGGAGAAATAAAAACCAAGGATTATCCCCAAGACAGGGAGGACACCATCAAAAGAATTGATTATGAAATACCTTCTTGCTATCTCTTCTGAGCCAGTAATCTTTAGGTAACCCCTGATCTTTTTCAAGAAACTCATCTTCTCTTAACCAGATCAGATCTTATGACCTTAGATCCTATGCAGACCTCATCTACGCTGTGGATATTCCCGCCAAGCTCCATTATAGCATTTTGGACCTTTTTGAAATCGATACCCTTCCCCTCTATTATCACCTCAACACTTTCAGTCCTCTCATCGATCTCAACAACCTTCATATTTACAGAACAGTCGTGGTTAAGGCACATCAACGCCTCAGCAAACTCAAGTATGCTGGGCTTATGAGGTTTTAAAAGATCCAAAACCAAAAGATTGATATTAGATTTTTTATTCATCTGTATCCCTCCAATATATCTACAGGACCGATTAGCATGAAGGGTTTTTAAAATTATCGCTTGCTTACAAAGGCAAATCCAGAAAGAGCCCATATTGACATCGTTAAAGCTGTCTAGCTGTTGACTTGAATGAACTTTTCAAAGCTCCTGTCGTAGGTCTTCTCTGCATCAGGAGGGAAACAGCATGCCGGAAGCTCCCTATTAGCAAGATGGTACTTAAGGCATTCACAGCATAATCCTTTCCTAGGGCATCCAGGATAGGTGCATTTGCACCTTGTCTTATTTGATTCTTTCTTGCATTCCATGCTAACTCTAAAATGGCAGGTCATATTTTACTTTTTTGGTAGGATCAGGCATATTTAGCAAGAGATCCCATCAGAATATTTGTTCCAAAAATGAAAAAGTATTTCTAAAATAAAATATTAAATTATAAATAAAATATTGTTTCAAAATAGAAAAATTTATAAACTCCCCCAGTTAGATTAGAGTTTATGGTCTCAGTTCATGTGATGCAAGAGCTGTTCGATCCAAAGATAATAAGGATAATAGAGCTATTCTCCAAGAATAGCGACAAACAGCTCTATCTGCGAGAGATTTCTATAGAAGCAAGAGTCCCGGTAGCAACTACCCTCAGGATAGTCAATAAGCTAGTCAAGACAGGGATAGTCGATCTGATGCAGATAAGGAAATTCAAGCTTTACAGGCTGGCAAACAACGAGAAAGCAAGATTCTTGAAGGAGGTTTTCAATGAGAGAAAGCCATAACCTGATAGCTATGCTGCTGGTTATGAGCAGCCTAGTATTCGGCCTAATCTCTACAGACTTCACAGGCCTGAATGTACTGAACATCCCTGAAGAGAATCAGAGCTTTAATGAGAGCATAGAGGTAAGCAACTATACTGAAAACTATGAATTAAATGCCTCTGAAGGCATTGACCAATACGTTTCTACCAGAGAATATGATATAATAATGACCGGGCAAGAGACGCCCATAGGTATAATGAGCGCTCCATCTATTGCTTCTGTCGAAATCTCTGCAAGCTCATTATGGAACTCTCCAGAAGATAATATAACTGCTACAGTAAGAGGGATAGAAGACCCGGAGTTTGATTCTGTCAGCATCAACTATAATTGGTACAAAAATAGTGTTTCAGATAATATTATCAATATACCTTTTATAAATCCAGGGACTAACAATAAGGCTTACGATCTTTCTGGCAATAAGCATGATGGAACACCTTATGGTTCACCAGTATTCAGCACAACAGGAGGCTATAATGGTTTCGGTTCATATCAATTCGATGCTTCAAACGATTATATTGATTTAGGGGACGACCCAGATTTTGAGTTTACATCTCCTTTCACAATCAGTGCATGGATCAAAGCGTCAAATGTCGCTTCAACAACAAGGTATGTATTCTCTAAAGGGTCTACAAGTTACCAGTACAAATATGAGCTTAGGCATCATTCATTGGGCCTTTGGCAATTTCTGATATACAGCGAAGGCCAATCTGCAGATACACATTGCGTTATAAGCCAGACAAGCAACATTGTTCTCAACAGGTGGTATCTCCTCAGTGCTGTTTACAATACTACTCACTGCACACTCTACATTGATGATGCTCTATTCGCTACATCACCTATAACTGCAGGAACACTCATAAGACAAGATACGACAAACCCTCTTGAGATCGGCAGGAGAGGTACAGTAGGTTATTGGAGCGGCTATATCGATGAATTAAGGGTGTGGAACAGAGCATTATCCCCTCAAGAGGTAAATCTTCTTTACAATAACAAGACTAATATCATACACCATAATGCTATATCTCTTGGTGACAACTGGTCTGTCAAGGCAACACCAATAGACACTGAAGGATTAAACGGCACCGCGTTATACTCCAATCTATTGCAGATGACTAATACTCTCTCATCAAACAGCCTGCTTAAGATATGGGACGAGACAGATGGAGGAAAACCTTACGGAGACCAGGTAAAATATCCATTGAATAAGACATTATTCTTCGCGAACTATACTAATATCACATCTGGCAGACCCATCAATAATACAAGAGCAAACTGCACAATCAATTTCACAGACTCAATAAACACTATGAGATTCAACGCCACAAAACAATTATGGGAATACAACAGGACATTCACATCCGAAGGGACCTACCAATATAATGTTGCCTGCAATGGAACAGAACATTCAAACCTAAATGCCTCAGGCTCTATCGTGATCAATGCAACTCCTCCACCACCACAAAACAGCAACTTATCTATATGGGATGAGACAGATACAGACAGACCTTATGGGGGCCAAGTCAGGCATCCCTTCGATAAGACATTATTCTTCGCGAACTATACTAATATCACATCTGCCAGACCCATCAATAATACAAGAGCAAACTGCACAATCAATTTCACAGACTCAATAAACACTATGAGATTCAACGCCACAAAACAATTATGGGAATACAACAGGACATTCACATCCGAAGGGACCTACCAATATAAGATTATCTGCAACGGAACAGGATACTCAGAGATAAGCAAGACAAACTATGTCATGATCAATGCAACACCACCTAACAGCAACCTATCGATATGGGATGAGGTAGATGCAGGAAGGCCTTATGGAGGAAAGACGATTGCAATAAATGATAAAGCATTATTCTTCGCCAATTACACCAACAGCACTTCAAGACAGCACATCAGAGATACAGAAGCAAACTGCACCATAGATTTCAGCGATTCAAGCGGGATGATGAGATTCAATAGCACCAAAAATCTCTGGGAATACAACCGGACTTTTGCAGTCAAAGGTATCTATCACTATAATGTGTCGTGCAACGGGACATCCTATAGTTATAGAAAAGAGCAAGGATCTATATCCATAACCTACCAGCTCGCAAGCGACCCCCCTACAATCTCTTATTTGAAGATCAATGCTACATCTTCCGAAAACTTGTCAAAGGATAATATCACAGCCTATCCTTTCGGAGTCAACGATCCGAATTCAGACCAGATAACTATAAGTTATGAGTGGTATAGGAATGGTATCTCAAACACCAGGCTTAACATGCCTTTTACCGCGCCTGATGATGAAGACAAGACCCATGACCTCTCAGTATATAACAATCAGGGTACCCTAATCGGAGCTATATGGAACAATAGCGGAGGATACGACGGCTTCGGAGCCTACCGGTTCAAGGGTGATGAATACATCGATCTCGGCAGTGACGCAAGCTTAAGGTTAAACTTCCCCCTGACCATCTCAGCATGGATAAAAAGAGCAGACACAAAAAATGGGATGGTCTTAGCAACAGATTACTCGAACACAGGGGTACAATACTACGGAGCAGCTTTCCAGGTATACTCTAACAGGCTTAGGGTCACCACAGGGGCAGGAAGCACTTATGCATCAAGAACAGTATATGGAAACTCTATACTCCAAAAAGATATATGGTATCATATAACCGCTACATTAAGCTCAGACAGCGATATAAGGATCTATCTTAACGGGGTAGAGGAGAGCATCTCAAGATCAGGGTACACAATATCCAACATAGGCTACCAAGCAACACCTGACCCTAGGATAGGCTCAGGAGGAGGGCCAGATTATTTCAATGGCACAATAGATGATGTAAGGATATGGAACAGGATACTGACATCAGAAGAGATAGAGATGATCTACCAGAACAAGACCAATATGATGCACCATATTGCCACCTCAAGCGGTGATAATATCACTGTAAAAGCAACCCCTATCGATGAGCATGGTGTCGAAGGAACAGGAATCTTCTCGAATAACCTTACCGTATCCCTTCTAAACAGGCCTTCAATATCGAGTGTCAAGATAAATGCAACCTCTTCTCTCAATAACACTAAAGATAATCTTACCGCCTATGTGACTGGGTTAGATCATCCTGAAGCTTACGCGACAGAGGTG
>CAYNQH010000049.1:0-7153 GCA_964399255.1 uncultured Methanosarcinales archaeon
GAGCTTCCAACAGATATACTCAACCTGAAAGAGTACAAGAAGGTAAAGGATATGGATATCGAAGAGCTTGTGGTAGAGCTTGAGAATGATATGTTCCAGCTTAACATTCTGGAGAACGGATTCAAGATACAAGGTTACAGCCTCGGCACAAGAGTAAAAGCAGGCTTCACAAGATTCTGGTCCAAAAGAGTTTACAATATAGACAGGCTCATCTCTGACTATGAACAGCAGGTGCAGTTTGACAGGGAAGAGATCCAGAACAGGATCGAAAAAGGGGAGAATGTTGACAGCGTCCACAAGAGGATACTCGATTCAGGAGATATAAAGTTCAAACGACAGTTTGTTGAAAGAGAGACTGACAAGAGAAGGAAAGATTACATAAAGCAGAAAAAAGAAGATGAAGAAAAGTTAAGATTCAAGGAGACGATTGAAGATATAAAAGGAAGTGTAAACGACTTCTTTGAGAATCTGGATATAAAAGGCCTGGCATTAGGAGCTCTAGCAACTGTGATGATAACAGGTTCAGGATTCGGGATATTCCAATCAGTAAAGGCAGGCCGGGCTTATAGTTCGGCTGCAGCAGCCTATGCAGCAGACCCCAACGGCGCCAACGCATTGAGGTGGGAAGGGATAGAGAACAACCTAGGGAGAGCATGGAACCATCTTGACTATGATGAGACGCTGGTGATGGACTATTGTCCTAATGCTGACGGCAAAGGTACCCATGTATGCGGTTCTCATATAGACTACGATTATCCTTATCCAAGCAGAGCAAGACAAGATCTTCTTAATGCAGCAAATGGGATAAGGATAGAAGATGAGGAAATCAAATTGAAGGGAGAGATAGAAACTCTGCGCAACAGGATACCTGAGGTAAGGGTAGTGCATCATGATGAGTTTCAGGAAGAGCAAGGTGTTGTAAGAACTTTACAGTCAAGGGCTGAGAACAAAGAAGCCTTCTACGACTCGCAGGTGCCGCAGCAGATAAGGGATGACAAGTCTCACACAGGGAATGTCCTGGCTTTTTGGATCGCAGGCACGGTAATTGCAGGCATAGGAGGCATAGTCCTAGGCGCAAAGACCTTGAGTGAGAGAAGCTACAACTCAAGATACAGAAGATACATCAGATAAGAATATGATACCCTACCCTAACCCAAATGAGAGGATCCCTAGAATTCCTAAGAGGGATATCACCCTCAAAGACCGCAACAAGCTAGAGGGGATGGCAACAGAAGAGCTAGTTGCAGAGCTAGAGAATGATATGTTCCACCTCAACACGCTGGAGAATGGATTCGGCGTGAAGGGTTACAGCCTTGGCACAAGAGTAAAAGCAGGCTTCAGAAGATTCTGGATGGGGAAGGTGTATAACCTAGATAGGATCATCAAGGGCTATTCTCAACAGGTAGAATCCGAGAGAGAAGAGCTCAGCCGAAGAGGCGCAGATGAAAAGACCAACTTCAAGGTCAAGCATATCCTTACTTCAGATAATATCAGATTAGTCAGGCAGAAATACATTAAGTTTGAGATAAAAAAGGAAAAGGAAAGGAAAATAGCGGAAGAGAAAGAAGAGAAAAACAGGCAGAAAGCGATAAGGATGGCAGAGCGGAGAGACTTCTTCAGAAATTATGGTGAGATTATAGAGATGGGAGTCGTCTCTGCTGGGCTTATGACTATCTGCGCAGTATGCGGCTACAAGGCTAACAATGGATACCATGATTATTCAACAGCAAAGATAGCATATGCACAGGACCAGCATGGAGCTGACTCATTGAGATGGGACAGCATAGAAGAGCTGTTTGATGATACTCGGAGCGACCTGAGAAAGGATCAGCACCATTCACCAAAGCCGGAAGAGGCTGAAAAGAAGCTAGCCCAAGCCATGGCGCTAATCCAAGAGAGAGATGGTGAAAATGATCTTGCTGCACAGGTCAAGGCGATGATTGACAGGATACCTTACCAGAAGGCTCATTGGTACAGCTCAATAAGCTATAATGATGATAGGGACCTGCTTGAAGGATTTATAGAGGCCGCAGAGGCTAAAGAGTTTGTCTATGACAGCCAAGTTGCGCAAGAGACAAGAGATGCACAATCAAGGACAAAAGGGAAATTCTATACATGGCTCATAAGCTCTATATTGGTAGGCCTTGCAGGGATCTATGCTACAGGCAGAACTGCATTAGAATATTTAGAAATATCTGAATGATATCCTTAGATCTACAGGGGGTTCAGACCAAGATATGCTTATCTTCTCTTATTCAATATCTTCCTTGTCTCTTCCTTGTATTTCTCGACGCTTGGCTGGTTGAAAGGGTTAACATCAAGCAGGTAGCCTAAGTACATCATCTGCATCATGAAGAACTGCAGCAGCCGGCCTATATCATATTCATCTTTAGAAGGCAGGCTTATCTCTACGAAAGGTCTTCTTGATTTCTTATAGGCAGTCTTTACCCCCTGGAGTATCGCAGACATTATCTCTGCAAGAGGCCTTCCCTGGATGTTTGAGACAAGCTTCTCATAATCAGGAAGCGAAGGGAGCTTAAGGTCCGTCTTCTCCTTATCTACTGTTATGAATGTAGTGAACTTATCGTAAGGCCCTCCAAGATAGAGCTGTGACATAGAATGAAGATCTGTAGATCCCACAGCGAAAGTAGGGGTCATGCCTACATTGACTATCCTCTGCATCTTATCCTTCTCCTTGCCTATGCTCTCTCCCATGAGCTGCCTGTACCATTTCCCCACAGACTCCAGGCTTGGAGAGAAAAGGAAGAGATTGCTTATGTTCTCAAGCTTCTTATAATGGAGATATTCTATTATAGCCAAAAGTGCAGCAGGGTTTGTAGATATCTTCTTCTGAAGGCATGACCTCCTTATGTCCTGCGCACCCTTAAGAAGCTTATCTATATCCACCCCTATGACTGCAAGTGGGAAAAGCCCTACCGCAGAGAATACAGAATACCTTCCTCCCACAAGCTTAGGTATGCCCAGCCTTGCGAATCCTTTCTGGCCTGCAATGTCCCATAGCTTTGAGCCGTAATCAGTAGTAGCTACCACATACTTCTTATAGGAATTCTTCTTGTACTTCTTCAGCAAAGCCGCAAATATCTCAAAGTTAGCTACAGTCTCGGTAGTCCCACCTGACTTGCTCACTATATTCACGACTATATTCTTCCCTTTCTTCAGCTCAGCCTCAGCGATCAAGACAAGCTCTGTCATATAATCAGAGTCTACAGTATCTGCAAACAGGATCTTAGGTGTAGAATAGAGGTTGTGCATCTTCCCGTATACCGCCTCAGCTACAGCTATCGTGCCCAGGTTAGACCCGCCTATACCTACAACGATTATCATGCTGATATTCTTGAACTGCTTCGCCAATGCCTTGACATCCTTAATGATGCTCTTGTCGTGTATGAGATTTATAGAAGATCTTTCATCATCATACCAAAGCTTTGTGGCCTTATTCATCTGTTCTATCTCTGGCAAAAGCTTTGATCCAAGCTTCTCTATCTCTTCTTTTGATACCAGGCTTGTCCCTTTGTCTATGAATTTCATCTTGATACCTCTTTATTACCCTCTTTTATGCTGATCTCTTATTATTATGATCTTTTTCACTTAACTTCCATGATAGTTATTCTTTATCGATTGATCATTGATTATTTTTTATTCTCAATTTTTAAATAATTTGCCATTTTAGGACCTGTTTAGCCCTATTTAGGACCTATTTAAGCCATACTATCCTATCTTTTAAGAGCGAGGTCATCTCTTATAGCGGCAGCGAAAGCCGCACCGATCAAACCTGCGTTCTCGTTCCTTATGACCTTTATAGGAACATCTGCTATGAAACCTTCAGTCTTATTATGGCATTCTATCTCTTTCATAAAAACCTTATAGTCAAATATTTCCAGATTATTCGCAGCTATACCCCCTCCGATATATACCCCCCCCAATGAAAGGCTATCAAGAAGGAAATTCCTGGCGCACCTCCCGTAGAACTTCACAAAAAGAGTCACTGTCTCCTTGCATGCAGGATCCTTATCCCTGCTCTTCATTATGATCTTTGATTTCATGCCAACTTTCTCTATCTCTTCAGAACATGCTGTCTTCTGATGCCTGCCTGAAGCCAGAACAAACTTATAGATATTCCTCAATCCTTTGCCTGAAAGAAGATCTTCATAGGTTATAGGAAATCCTTCAGTATCCTTGCGTATCGACCTGCATAATGCAAGCTCATCATCGCTATGGGAGGGAAAATCAGAATGACCTCCTTCAGAAGGAGAAGGAACATAAGCTTCAAGAAGGTTATCCCATATAAGTATGCTCTTTCCAAGGCCTGTGCCTGCACCTATTACCGCTTTTTTAGGCCTTTTGCTTCCTTCTTTTCCCTTTCTTATAGTATGGAAATCATCTTCTCCCAATACATTTATACTGTATCCTACCGCTTCAAAGTCATTTATCAGGAATACAGAATTAAGAGAAGTATTGTCTAATATCCTCCTTGCGTCTACTTCCAGATCAAGGTTAGTGGCCTTATCATGTATGTTATCTACCACTATCCCTGCAACAGCTATGCATGCCCTGCCTATCTCAATGCCGAACTCTGATCTAGCATGCCTTATCACCTCATTAATAGGGGAATGTATATCTTTCTCTCTCTTGCTCTTGAAAGAGAATGAGAATATAAGGGTAGGCCTGCTTTTCTTTATCCCGCAAACAGCAAGGCGCATGTTTGTGCCTCCTACATCCCCGCTCAATACAAAGAAATCAAAGCTAGCCTTATCAAACTTAGAGACGAAATCATGCCGCTCAAAACCCATTTTACCTCTTCTTCGCCTTATCCTATGATAGATAGGTGATCCTGATCCATCAAAGACTACTGCTTTATCATCCCATAACCTATAAGCCTGAACCTGTTGCCGACCCTTCTTGAGATCGTCACCCTGCTTTCAGGCTTTGCGCATACAGGGATCTTCAATGTGCAATCGAACTCGCTCTTATGCAGCTTAGTGACTACGCCTACTGTAGCTGCAGCATTTATGTTAAGCATGAGTGGCTCGCCTATCTTTATCGGCTCCACCTCAAGATCCTCTTTAGTTCCGAGGACTCTTGCAAGGAGGTGCGTCTCAAGCTTAAGGTTGTACCATACTGGAGGCAGGTTGTCCTTATGCCCTACAACATTTCCTACAAGCTGGTCAGACTTCACTACAGAAGGGTCAAGCAAGGTCATGACCCCTACAGAGCCTCCTGTCTGGACCTCTTCCATCTTCTGGCCGCCTGTATGAAGGCCGACTATCTTAGTATGAAGGGGCTGGTATATTATCTTGTTCTCTTTCTCTATCTTCCTTCCTGGCTTGAGCTCTATCTCTTCGCCAATCCTGAACTTGCCCTGTACAAGCGATCCCCCTAAGACCCCGCCCACAAGGTTCTTCGGCTCTGATCCTGGCTTGTTTATGTCGAAGCTCCTTGCGACAAGCATCAAAGGCTCGAGGTTAAGGTCTCTCTTCGGAGTAGGGATGTATTTCTCTATAGCTTCTATAAGCGCATCGATATTTATCCTATGCCTTGCAGAGATAGGCACTATCGGCGCATCCTTATACATCGTATTTGACAGGAAATCCCTGATCTGCTTGTAGTTCTTAAGCGCCTGCTCTTTCTTAACAAGATCTATCTTATTCTGGATGACTACAACATTCTTGATCCCCATTATCTCAAGAGCCATAAGATGCTCTCGTGTCTGAGGCTGAGGGCACTCTTCATTTGCAGCTACGAGAAGGAGAGCGCCATCCATTATAGTAGCTCCGGAGAGCATGGTCGCCATCAGGCTCTCGTGGCCTGGAGCGTCGACAAAGCTAACTTTTCTCACGATCTCTGTCTTTGACTTATCATGATCGCATGATTCCTTGATAGTATAGCACATAGGAGCATCGCATTTTGGGCATCTGCGGAAAAGAGAGTCAGCATACCCTAGCCTTATAGTAATGCCTCTCTTAAGCTCTTCAGAATGGGTATCTGTCCACTTACCGCTTAAGGCCTCGGTAAGGGTAGTCTTACCATGGTCTACATGGCCTATAAGCCCTATATTGACCTCTGGCTGGCCTGATTTTTCTGATTTTTCTGATTTTTCCGATTTCTCGGATTTTTCTTTTTTAGATTCTTTTACAGAAATTTTAGGAGCATCGAGTGAATTTTTCTCCTGTTTATCAGTTTTTTCTTGTTTTTCTTCTGTTTCTTTCTTTTTTCTAGGCATAAACACTGAGAAAAAGGCTTTGTTTATAAAAGTTTTTACTGTATATGTGCCTACATCTTCAGGCTATGGTCCCTTGTAGGGGCTTTTCTCATCATCTGAGGGCCGGCAGGCTGAGCAGGTTTATGGCTCCGGTCCATAGGCTTAAGCTCTTTCCTTGCCACAAAGAAGTATACAAGAACACCTATCAGAGGCAATGCAGGTACAGCCATCCAGGTAGACTTCCAGTTCTTGTCGTTCTGGGATGTTGCGACTTCGCTCTCTGCAAAAGCAAGACCTCCTATCCATGCATATATGATCATCATGATAAAGAAGAAAGGTATCACCATCAGCGTGAAGAGCCCTTTAGTTAACATCAAAGCGACCCCTAATGCCATGAGGACAAGACCCAGAGCGATAACCGCAAATGCGCCTATCTCATCAGGCGGAGCTGCCTGTATATAATCAGGAAATTTAGGCAGGTTGACAGGAAGTTCTACAAAGAATTTCTTAAGCTTGATAACAAGATCATTAAGGATCTTGTTGATATCAAAATTCTGTCCTGTCCCTGCAACATTAGATGAGAGACCTTTAGATGGGGGCACAGCATTTACCTCTTTTTTGGTTATTTTTAGGTTATTTCAATAAGATAAGAAAAAATAGTATAAAAAAGTTTGGTTTATTATCCGGATTATTCAGATTTCTCTGCAGGCTTTTCAGCAGCTTTATCTCCTTCAGCAGGAGCTGCAGCAGGTTCTTCTCCTCCTAACGGAGTCTTGCCCTGCTTTATTACCTTAAGGTTGATCTGTGCGATCTGAGGATGCACCTGGTTGCCGCAGACAAGCTTCCTCTGTCTCTGGCCTTTCCTTTTCTTATGGATACCTACACCCTTAACTGCGAGAATCTTCTTCCTTGCTGTCCCAGGAACATCCTTTC
>CAYNQH010000050.1:0-6874 GCA_964399255.1 uncultured Methanosarcinales archaeon
CTTCCTAAGGGTAGTCTCTATACGCTCCCCTTCCTTGTTATCGTTAGCGAACAATGCCAAAGAATTCAGCATGGACTCGTCCATGTATATTATCTGGATATCCATCGTATCTATCAAGGTCTTAAGGAGGATATAGTTGACTCTTGCATCCCATTCATCGCTATAAACATCCAGATCCCTGAATCCTGAAGCATATGTCCTGTCAGGCTTCCTGAAGATAAGGCCAAGATCGACTTCCCTCCCTGACTGATGTGAAGCATGATAGGCAATCTTTCCGCCTTCTCTAATGCTCAGGTCGCCTACAGCAATCCTTATCCCTGTCTGGAGGTTGAAAATGCAGGCTGCTTCCTGCAATCCTCTGACCAATTCAACAGTTCCGTAGTTTGTGCTATAACCCCTTGAGCTGTTTATATTATAATCAGATATTTGATGATAAGGCCCTTCAAAAGGCAGCTCAGCAGGATCTTCCAGGCTTCCGTCTGAAGGCATCCCTACTGACCTGCTGTCTATGTCTGATGAGGACATCTTGCAGGTTTCAATAGTATACGCCCTGGCAAGCTGGTATATGAAATCTCTTGCAAGAACATTGAAATTATCACCTTTCATGGCAATGCCTTGCGCAAACCTCTCTTCATTAAGCCTTATGATCCCATCACCTGTGATATATGCCAAGAAATCTGCATCAGAAGGTATGCCGCTGTTTTCTAGGCTATTGTTCCATTCAGTTCCATCAAAGATTAAGAATCCTCTTATGACATTCCTCTCCCTCATAGGGAGGCCGTTGAAGATGTCTGCAAGGACAAACCATAAGGAGTATTCTACATCCCCCCCTAGAAGCATCACATCATACCTTGTTGAAGAAAAAGCATCAAATATGCCCTCTGGGGTTACGCTCTCTAGAGTGTATGTTGTCCTTCCTTTGAAAGCAGGTGGCTCAAAACCTACAGGAGCACGCCTCTCTGATTCTATTGAGAATACTGCAATAGAAGCTAATATCAAGAAGACTGCCAATATTAGGCCTATAATCCCTCTTTTGCTGAGCATAAAACAATCCTAAAATAAGGGCATTTATAAATATTGCGCCAGAAAGAGCAGTTAAGCCCTATAGCTAAGATATCTTCTCCTTATTATCAGGAAGATGATAAAGGCAAGTGTCAGGAGTATCATTGCCAAAAAAGCCCATCTAAGGTAGCCTTTAACTTTTGCAGGCTCTTCTCCTGTGCCAGTATAAACACTATTATCTTCAGGCTGCTGTTGGATGTTATCTTCTAAGCCCTCTTCTGAAGAATATTGTTCTGGAACATATCCTCCGTCAGGCTCTGCTAATGAGTAAGGAGATACGTCAATCTCATAGCTAAGATTATCAGGCCCGGATATCGAGATGGTTGCACCATTATCATAGTAAGGCAGGCTTATCCATGTGTTCCTTCCTTCAACCTGGCCTTCATAAGCCTCTACTTTTCCATCCTCATCTAATCCTGCAAACCATGCCTTTATCGGCATCTCAAATTCTATCTCATAAAGGGGCTGTCCTCCCTTAGAGTAAAGCTCTGCCTTGAAATCTCCTGAAGGAGATGTAGGCTCGCCTTCATAAGATGTAGGTACCACCGAGATATGTATAGGGTAGACCTGCTGCCCATTATACTCTAAGTTTATGAGGTATAGATATTCTATCTTATGCTCTTCAGGGCTTAAGCAGCTTCCCTCAAAACAGCATGATGTAGGGCCGAAGAACTGCATAGTACCATGGTAGCAGAATTCATCATCATTGCATACGATGCCTCCAAGGTTGATGCAGTCTATCTCTGAGCCTGGAAGGTCATTGAAATAGCATCCTTCTCCGCAGCCATCACAATCTCTATCCATACTTTGGCAGTCCGGGTCACAGATGCCCTCCTGCACAAGATCACAATAGCTGTCTGATTCTCCGGAAGCACAGTCAGCACAACTGAGGAAATTCTCAGAGAGAGCGCAGTTCACGCTGCCACACGGCTCGCATACCCCATTATTGTTGCAGAGATCTATATCATGCTCTCTGACAGGCACTTGGTCTTTTAATATCCTGAATACCACCTTATTGCTTGAATCATTCAAAGCAACAAGATTCTCCTCGAAAGGGTTTATATCCTCGCTGTAATTCATGCCTCCTATAAATAGTTCATAGGAAAGTGCAGCAGGCATGTAAGAATCTGAGACCTGCTCATTGAGGTAGTAGAAATAATTATCTTCTATCTCTTTTATGCTTATTATATCTCCTTTATCATCAAATATGAACTGGAGGTACTGCTGAGCAAAGACAGCACCTGCTAATGCAAAGGCCAATATCAATATAAGACACATTAATGCTGGTTTTTTGATCATTCTTTGCACTCCGGAATATCATCCTGCGGGCAGCTGATGGCAAGGTGGAAATGATGCTCATGGTCGCTGGAAACCCCCCTTATCTTAGGAATGATGTCCTTGCTAAAGCTCCCCTCTTCCTTTTCTGCCCAGGATTTTATTGATGCCTGAAGAGCCTTGTCAACCAGCACCTCTTTCACATCAATATTATGGATTATATACTCAAGGAAATAATAGTTAGCTGAGGGGTCCCATTCTTTATAGGGGCTTCCTTTTCCATTGCCTTTAGCTAATGGCTTGAACTGACAGTCATAAGAGCCGTCTTTCTTCTTGTAGAACAGGCAGAGATCAGCATCTCTTCCGCTCTGATGGCTCTCATGGTTGATCCCTGGCTGGCAGCAATGCCCTCCTTCTTTCTTGCTTATATCCCCAATGTTCAGCTTTATGTCAAAAACAAAAGATACCCAGCAAGAGGCATTAGACAATATGCTTAGAAGCTCTCTTGTACCATAATTTGACTTCCTAGGTATAGAATTTGCCTTCACATAATAAAAATCTCCTTTCACAGGCAGCTCTGCTGAATCTTGTATCTGGCCTGCCGTCCTCTGGCCGATAGATAAGCTGTCTGCCCTGCCTGGGAGCCTGCCGCATTTATCCTCAAAAGCTTTCTCGATAAGGGAATAGATAAGGAGAGCAGTGCCTTTTTCATCTTCACCTATAGAGCTTTCCTGCATCACAATAACCTTATCTTTTGTTATATAAGCTGTAGGGCCAGCATGCCCTTCCAAACCAGGATAGGGATATCCTGCTCCAGGGATAACAATCTGTGCCATCCAGGAAATATCATCAAGAAGTATGAACCCCCTTATCGACTGCCTTGCGAAGAAAGGCATCTTATTGAAAGATGATGCTAATGATGCCCAAGGGGCCTTGTCCTCAGGGCCTACCAAGGTAAGCGGCCTGAGAGGAGAGTTCTGGGCAAGGCTCTTTGCCGAGCCTGAAGCATCAGACCTATCTATGAACTCTGTGATCCTTCCCTTGAATTTCGGCATGTCAAAATCTACAGGCGCTCTTCGTCTTGATACTGGTGCTTCAGATCCGGTTGTGCATTCAGGATAGCTTCCTGTCATCTTCTTATAGTAGCTTACAAAGAGCTTATAGAATAGGTAATTGCCTCCTGCTTTCTTATTGTATTTACAGTCATATGTGTGAGGAGTATACTTGAACAGCGAATATGTAGCGGCGTTCTTGATATTGACATTAGAATCCACTTCCCAGCACCTGCTCGCTCCAAAGCTAAAAGGGAAATTTAGGCTTTGTCCTGCATCAAAATGATTTTTTAATGTCTCTACCATGCATTCCATCTGCTTCTCAAGCCCGGCATATTTGGCCTGGCATCCGCTCTTAGGACATCCGCAGCCAGCAGCATAGTCCAAGGTGCTCTTGCTGAAAGAATCTTTGGTGATGAAGGTCTTCTCCTTCTGCAGTGTAGCAAGAAGTACAACCGGGCTTATCCCCATCTCTACGCTTGCGGTATGTATGGCTTCAGCAAGATTATCTATACCTATATCATCCCTTATGCCCTTGCCAGCATTAGATTCAAGGAACTGGATTATCTCTTCCTTTGTAAAAGAAGTATCTGTAAAATCATGGTCTGTTATCAGCATATCAAAAGGAGGGCTCTGGGTGTTATAATCACAGGTGGATGCTGCAGATGCAATGTTAGATAAGGATAATAAAGAAGTCAATATCAAAAATAAGACTAACTCCCTTTTTTTAAGTTTCATAAGGCTATTGATATCTGGGAATTTATAAAACTAACCCCTCGAAGCACAGGATTCTAGCGTCCCTGCTGATAAGGCTGTTGATAAGGCTGTTGATAAGGCTGTTGATAAGGCTGTTGTGGCGCTTTCTGGATTGGAGGCTGTACTGGAGGTCTCTTCTTCGCTACAATTATGCTGATCACTACCATAAAGATTATCAAGATAGCAACAACAGATCCTATAATATAAAGAGTATAACCTTTTTCTGGTGCAGGCGTCCCTTCAGCTGCTCCATCTGAAATAGGTATGTCTTCAATGCCTTCTAGATCCCCTTGGCTTGGTTCTTCTTCTGTACTAAGAAGGTCCTCATCAAACTCTTCACGAAACGTTTCATAAGCCTCTTCCGAAGTCAGATAATCATTAAGCTCAGGATCATCATCAAGATAATCTTCATTGATCAGCTCATCTTCAGGTATAGGCTCATTGACCTTGACGTCCAAGGCAGCTTCATCATAGTCAGGGATGGCAACAGCAAAAGCAGATACATCCAGGATAAATTTATCCTCTGATGGCAGGCCATAATCGTCACGAGAAAGGGCATCAGCAACGACTATCCTGGCTCCGTCATCATAGTAAGGCATCCTAAAGTTAGCAGTGACCACACTTATTCCTTCTGATTCTACATCAATCCCTTCCTCATCTGAATCAACATACACCACAGAGGTAGGGACATAAAAATAAGTCTTGTCTAGAACACGGCCGTCAAATGAATAAAGCTTTGCTATAAATCCCCCTTCTAGATTCCCCACTTCTTTAGTGGTATCAGCAGGTCTTACCTCAACACCATCAAAGACTATTGAACCATTATCATACTTCAAATCAATATCATAGAACAAGGTCACAGCACTGACAGGAAAAGAAATCAATATAATCCCTATAACAATCAATAATAATCTTTTCATATTTACCCCTTTTATGCTTTTAGATAGAGGCTTGTTTATAAACATTTTGGTAAGTCCTTGTTAAGGCAAAGAGCTATTACAAAGATTTCAAACTATGATTCCAAGCACTACAAACACTTAAACTAAGGCAAAATCCCTAATTTTTTACCCCTAATAGGTAGTAAAAAACCGAAAGATTTATAAAGGAGTAATACTAAGCATAAGTATGGAAGCTGAAAATAATCCTAAGGGTAATTCCTCAGATACTGAAAAAGAAGTTATAGCCAGAATGAGAGATCAAGTAATAGAACTAACCAAGCATGATACAAGAAAGATGGGTTCTATAGGGCATGATGAAGCAAGAGTTTTCCTATTAGAAGAGCTTACAAGGGCCGGAGCTAAACCTTATACTGGGAGCTCATTTGAACTAGATTATGAAGGTTCTGGAATAAAATTTACTAATATAATCGGGAGAGTGCATGGGCGGTCTGATAATAAAGGGGCTATCCTTATTGGAGCCCATTATGATACAGTACCTAATAGCCCAGGAGCAGATGATAATGCTGCGGCAATCGCGATTACATTAAAGACAGCGCAAGATATTAGAGAAGCAGGAATAGAAAAAGATCTTGTCCTGGCTTTCTTTGATGCAGAAGAACCACCACATTTTTTGTCAAATACAATGGGGTCAATACAATTTTATAATCATCAACAAAAAGGAGATATTGATTGTGCTATAGTCTTAGATCTAGTAGGCCATGATTCAAATCTAAAAGGCTGTGAAAATGCATTGATTTTAACAGGGCTTGAAAGCCATAAAAGCCTTGAAAAGTCAGTCCAACAGGCGCAAAGCAGTGAAAACCTAAGGATTATCACCTTGCCTCCTGGGTATATAGGGGAAGTAGGAGATTATCATATCTTCAAATTGAACAGGAAGCCTTACCTTTTTATGACCTGTGGACCATGGCAACACTATCATTCGGCTACAGATACTCCAGATAAGCTAAACTTTGGGAAGATGGCAGCAATATCAAGATATCTCTCAAATCTTGTAATCCAATTAGACGCTTTAGATATATCCAGAAAAGAGGAGGCTTAAAAAATGATCAATGAAAAATCAGAGATGGGATTTACAGAATACATGAATGCAAGGTTTCTAGAGGTTAAATTAGGCGGAGATCTTGGGGAATATTATGCTCAGCAAGCAACTGCTCTAGAAAAGGCTCTTGGAATAGATGATAACCAGGCAATAAAAGAAGCACTAGGCTTTTTAGATGACCCAAATAAATCATTGGATTGGAGCTATAACGGAGATGACAGAGCTTTTATAAGATCCCTACTTGTTGAGAGAAATCAGATAATCACCTACCTGTACAAAGACTTTGGACGATTAGTCTCACCATCCTACGGGGCGGCAGAAAAAACATTATCTGAGGTTGATGGTAAAAAAATTGTGGTTCAAAGAGCTCTTGAGGATCAGTTAATAACTTGTGATAAATACATCTGGCAAGCTCTTGTGCAAAGACCTTTAGCCAAAGTAAAACTCAAGGAATTAAGAGAGAATCATGGTTTTCCTGAGAAATCAGAAATAGATATGCTTTCAGAGTATTTCTAGAACAGCAAATATTATCTTTTTCTTCTTAACAAATTCTGATTAGCAGTTTAAATTAACAAAAGTAGTTCCGCATAATTATATATCACTCCAATCAAGAAAATCTTCTCCCCCTTCGGGTGGTGGGGCTGCATCGCTTGCTTTGGCTCCTAAAAGTTCTATTTCATCCGCAGTACGGGCAACGGGCTTGATCTTAGCCCCACCTTGTAAAGACCAGG
>CAYNQH010000051.1:0-6846 GCA_964399255.1 uncultured Methanosarcinales archaeon
GGCCTTTTCTCTCCTGTTATCTTCACAGGGAGGAAGTATGAGCAGTATGTTCTTTTAGTAGCCATCATGTCTTTCTGTATTATTATGTCAGGATGCTTGTTCATCAAGTCCATTATCATATCATCATAGTAAGCCACATCCTTTGCTATTACCACTGCCTCAAAATCCCATGTGTCGCTGTATTCTATAACACTATGGACATTAGGGTGGCTGAGGAGGTCCTGGATGAACGCTTGCTTCTTCTTCTCATCCTCTTCTTCTATAAGGAAGAAAACATGATAATTATAGTAGCCGAACTTCTTGAAATCAACCTTAGGTATGAATCCGAGGATCACATTCAGCTTCATCATCCTCTTGATCCTATAGTCGACTGCGTCCCTTGAGAGCGCGACCTGTTTTGATATATGGCTCAAAGGAGTCCTTGAGTCCTTGACAAGCATAGACAAGATCTTATAATCTTTTACGTCAAGCTTTACCTTAGAATCGTTTGCATCTATCCTTCCTGTTCTCATTTTTACTTTGATGCAGAGCCAGATATATAAATTTTTCGGTGAATAAGCAATATTCTATCAAAATATTCTTATATCTATAGGACTAGATATACCAAGGAGGTGAGAATATCTCATTTGCGGCATGCCCGCAGGGGGAGGGATTCCTGATGAAGGGATCCCGGCTTCCGCTATTAGACCAGATATAGACCAGATATATAGAAACTAATTGGATATAACCTTAATAGGCTATGATAATATCTGACTTATACCTCTATCAGCAGATATGCCTCTATCAGCAGATATGCCTCTATCAGCAGATATGCCTCTATCAGCAGATGATCTTGTATCAAGACTATCCTTCCTTAATATTGATTCTCTAGCAAGGTCATGTATCTCTTCCTTGATCAGGTCTATCTCGTAGTCCACCTTAGTATTACCTTGATCAATTTACTTCTTGTAGACGCTCATCATGTCTACATCCTTTGCAAGAAGTATCGCATACTGCCTTACCACTTCCTTGATGAAGCCAGGATATCTCTTAGCCTTCTCCACCTCTTCAGGATTCTTCAAATGGTCTAGCCCGAGCTCCTGCTTGACCTGCTTCATAGTATCTCCGAACTCCAGCCTTGCCTGTGCATAGGCTTCCTTGACTTCGCCAGAGATCTCATTGAACGTCTTTGTGCGCTTTATCCTGCTGATTATACCGCCGACTCTCTCTCCGGCGCTCCTTATGCTGTCTTTAACTGTCGCAACTCCGTCAAAGACCTTGCCTGCTGTCTCAACCTGCCTCTCTATCTCATACATATACACCTCTAAAGACCTATATCTTGTCTCTATCGCGTACAGAAGTGCAGGGCCCGGCTGCACGATCTCGGCAGGGGCCTGAGACCTAGACTGCCTATTATTATAATCGCATAAGTATTGTGATATCCTCTCATCATCCATGAAATTCAGGCGCTTTGCAAGTACATCTCCTACCTTATCGGCAAGATCCCCTTCAACATGACAGACAGCCTTGGCCTCATCAACTGCCCTCTTGACCTGGTCCTGCCTATATCTATCAAGAGCCTTCTTTATATCCTTAGCATCATGCTGCCCAAGGCTGCCTCTTATCTTATCCTCAAATGTCATGTTTTATCCTCCAATTACCAGAACCTTATCTCTTCTCCTCTCATCGTTGCGCTTATCAGATCGAGATGGTTGTCCTGATACTTTCCTATGACCTGGATGTCTCCCTTGTCCCTTATGACTGAACTGAGATTTTCCTCCAGCTTATTGGACATACCATTCTCAGAGAGATTCCTGCCGAGGCAGAGTATCATGCCTTGATCCTGGTACATGTTTATCACAATACCTTCATTATTCTTGTATAATGCTACTATAGAGAAATCCTGGGGCTTTGCAGTTATCCTTACGAACTTGCCTTCATATTTTTTCTGCTGATCTTCAAGCTCTTCAAGGGTGACTACTTCTGGTGAATACTGTATCCCTTTATATTCCTCATAAAGATATCTTTCCTTATCATCTATCCCTCTGCTTATCAGCAGTCCATCCTTCTTTATGTCCTTGATGACTGTCTGGAGGATCTGCCTTGAGTTGTACTTGCCTTTCTCTTTCTTGAACTCCGCAAGGTTCTGGCAGATGAGCTGGCCCGTGATCCTATCATCTCTTTTTATGTCTTCCTGGACAGACTCCAGCGCAGCAACCAAGTCTGATGCCTGCTCAGTAGGATAGTCTGACTCATTGATCAATATATTTATTATTACACTTACCTGTTCAGAAGGCAGATGGGTATATTCTATGAATCCTATCATCCTGACTGTTGACTCTGAGAGATGTTGCGCATCGATAGGCACCTTGCTATTAGTAAGGGCTGCCATCACCTGCAGGTCAGCCTTCTTGAAATATGAGGCTGAATTAAGCCCCTTAAGTACAGTCAGTGATGCGCGAGCTATGTCCACTACATTCTCGAGCCTGTCTGAATACTGATTGAGCATATTCTCTGCCGCTATTACATCATCAGCAGATACCCTGTTGAGATCCTTTGTTCCCTGGATTATGATTGCAGAAGCATCGATAATCTCTGAGATACTCTCCTTATCGCTTTGTATGTTTCCGCCTTGGTTTAAAGAATAATCAAGAGACCCAATTATCCTGAGATTATCATCATTGCTGAACTTGCTGCCCTGCATAACAGAGATGAGGGTCTTAGCATTATCATGATAGAAATTAATATCCTGCGAATCCTCATAGATCTCATTTAGGAAATGCATCGTGGTTGCAATCCTCTGAGGAGATTCTTCTGATAATACCTTTTTAGCCATAGCTATAACGTCTTCCCTGCTCTCAACATTGTCAGATGACATCGCGATGTCTTCCAGAAAAGCATCTATATCCTGCACAGCAGCTATAGGCATATTAACCTTTCCCTTCTTCACTGCACCCAAGATCTCGTGTGCTATCCTTTCCTGATTACCCTGCACAGTACATCCTGCTGTGTATAACAAAGGGACTGCAAGGAGTCCTGCTGCGATTATTGTCTTTATTTGTTTCATCTTATTACCTCAATAGTCTATAAAAATTATCTTCACCAATTTTTACTGCCTGGCATGCTAGGCCATCTTCGCCATTGCCTTGCGCATAGACCGTTATCTCGTCACTATGGAACCCTTTATCTTCCATCATGACCTGCAAAGCATTATAAAGGCTTGCTGCCTGGACATCATTCAGCTCTATCGTCTTTGTGTCAAATGCTGTGCAGTCAACAAATTTATTGTCTTTCTTGAGCCTTATCGTCATGATACTGTCAGAGACATAAGCATTGACTGGCTCTCCGATAAGCCTTACTTTCTTGCCTCTGAAGTTCTCTGCTCTCTTGGCATATTCCTCTATTGAAAGTAGCATATACCCTCTGTCCTCAAGCTGTGATACAGCAGAAGCTGCTAAAGGATCTCTTCCTTCCTGCACTGCGATGTACTTGACCTTATACTGCCTAAGCTCATCATTCTCTCCCTTGAGCCCTTTGTTTTCAGCCTCGAGCTTTGCAATCTCAGGATCTGGCTTGACCTCTTCAGGAATTGACATAGTGCCCTCAGGTGAGGCATTTGCCTTCTCTGTCTTCTCCTGTTCAAGGATTCGGTCAATTGACATGTTAGGAGCTCCATCATCTTCTGTTCCTGCTATAACTTCTGCACCGGCAAGAGATGTTTTAGGATTTCTTCTTATATATTCCTGCAACATCTCTCTCTTTAAGACCAAAGTCTGGTACTTCCTCTGCCATTCCTCTATCTTCTCCTTAGGCTGGGAATAAAACCCTGTCATAGGATTATTTTTCTTCTTCTCATCCTCAAGTTGCATTATCCGGACCTCTACAGAGGCCAATAAGACAGAATGATTTTTTGCTTTTTCAATCTCTGATTCCAATGCTGACATATACTGCATCCTTATCTCTTTCCTGACCTGGGGGGTAATATCTTCTTCATACTGCTTTTTTACCGCCTGCAAAACTAGGGGTGCAACAATAGCGGTTAATATTCCTATAGTTGCACAGACTATCATCAGTTCTAATACAGTGAAGCCATCTTTAGCTTTGGCTTTCATCATACTGTATCTGCCTTGATACTTTTCCATGACTGCATCAAGCTTTTCCTTGTATCCTGATAATGCTCTTGTTATGTTCATCTTATCTTCATTGATCATACTACCTATAGCTCTCTGTAGGAGATATCTTGATGCCTTCAAGCAGGCACCCCTCTTCCTTGACAGATCCGTATAAGATTATTGTCCTCTTTGGGAAAGATGACTTGTTGTCATTGATGATATCTCTGACTGAATTAAATGCTGCCAACCTTTCCCTAAGAGTGTTATCATACATTGAGCTGCCTTTTTTTGTCTTTAGATTTGTTGAGCATGATGCCTCATTACTGTCCTCCCCTATCAATAATGATAATGAGTGAGGATGATTCTTGTCACCTGGAACGTAGGATACTTCTATAGGGACGCCAGTCATCATCACGCTGGAGCCTACAAGATTTTCTCTCTCAGAAAGATATTGTGCCACAGTAACAGCCTGATAGCTTTTACTTTGAGGCATAGGCCTGACAGCCTCAGCAACCCGTGCATCCCCCTTTTTCTTCTGATAGCGGTTATAAGTCGAGAATCCTACCATAAGAGAAAATGCAGCCATGCCTACAAGGATTGTTTTTGAGAATCTTCTTATGATGCCATGCTTTCCTGTTGATGTCCACCTGGATAGTCGCTTCTTGTTTTCCCTACTAATCAGGTTTATCCTCATCGAAGGTTCTATCTTTACAGTAGAAGGGTATGAAGGGTCAAACCTTGTTGAGCCAGGATCCCTCCCAGAAAAAGGCTGAGATGAAGCGGGTCTATCATAGACCCTATAGAGATTATTCCTGTCAGGCCTGCAATTATCTCCTCTGCATTCAAGCATATCTCTCAGGTCATGCTCCGCTCTCCCAATACTTAATACCACATCCTCAAGAGGCATCTTTCTGATTTCATTAACAAGCTCTCTATCACCTTTTCTCTCAAGGATGAGATCTAATATTTCTCTATCCCTCTCAAAATCAGGACCCTCATGTCTCATCTTAATCATCAAACTCCATCAGCTTATTGCCTATCTGGACCTTCTCAAGGGCTATGCCTTTAGGACCGTATTTCCCTAAGCATGTGATGCTTCCATCATCCTCTTCTGCCTTTTTCACATACATCGCTGCAATATTGACATCATTGTCAGGGCTTTCTATGGTGCACACCATCTCCTGACCATCTACACCTATCATCACATTGAGGAAAGACCTATTGCCATGCGTGCCATATGTGTACTGCATCACTTCTCCTGTAGTCTTAACCTTCCTGTTCTGGAAAGCCTCAGGCCGCCTCATCAGCTCATAGACTGTCACAGGACTATATGTCTCGACAGCTGCAGGCACTAGCTGAAGTGTCTGCTCATAGTAAGGCCCTTCTCTGCTCTGAAGCTCCTTGATCTGCTGCTGGAGCTCCTGTTTCTTCTTAGGATCCTTACAATTATTATATTCCCCTCGCAACTCCTGGAGCTTGGGCGTGATAACAAGGGTTATCCTATCATCCTGGGTGAGCTCCGCAGGTGCGTATACCTCAAGCCTCTTGATAGCCTCAAGATATCTCTTCTCTGTAGCTGCTACCTGATTGTCCTTTGCCTTGAGCTGGGCCTGGTACTGCTGCTCAAGCTCTTTTATCCTCTGCTGCAGATCATTGATCTCTGCCTCAGGAGTCTTCTTAGGAGGTTCTTCTTTTTTAGGCTGTTCTGCGTTGGCAGGCTCTGCTTTCTTCTGCTTCTTCTTCCTCTCCTGGTTGATATTGTAAAGTATCGTGTTCCTTGTTTTCCTGTCGTTATATTCTGGCTTGTAATCTTCACGCTGCTTTATGATCTTCACTTCCTGATTAAGGCGGCCCTTAAGTCCAGCATCCGGGATGTCATTAAGATGGTCTTCTACAAAGTTGAGCCGGATCATCATATCTTCTAATGTATAGTGTGCAACTTTCTGCTCTAAGCTTGTCTGCTGAGCAGCAGGATCCTTCTTCTTTGGCTTTTCCTCTTCCTTTGATTCATAAGGAACATTTGCACTAAGGCTGCCTCCGATAATAAGTTCTGCCTTCTCTTGCATGCCTGGCTCATAGAGCTTATGCTGCTGTATAAGATTCAGCTGATATTGTATCCTTGCCTTTGCCCTTTGATCTCCTTCAACTTTAGGCAGGGACTGGCTCAGCCTCACATACCTTTGGTAAAGCTCTTCCTGAGAGTCTATGTTAGCTATACCTTTTGATACAGCACTTTGCCATCTTGCATCCTCTCTCTGAGCAAGCCTCTCAGGAGTATTGTAAGGTGCATCTTCTGCAATATTCCCGCTAAGGACCTGGATGATCTTATTGTCCATGCCTGGCTCGTAAAGCTCATTGTTCTTTATGCGTTCAAGCCTTGCCTTCAGCTGCATGCTCCTGTTTTCATTAGGCTTCTGAGTCATCTCTTTCTTGATCTCCAAAAGCTTCTTATAGACAGCCTCTTGATCGTTCAAGCCTGCAAACTCCTGCTCTATGCAGATCTCATCAAACTTAGAGCAGATAAGCTCTCTTTCAAGCATCCTTTTCTCAATGTTAGTATAATAAACCCTCATCTCTTGGTCATCTTCAGGAGCATCATCAACTTTTGCAATAACTTGTGCAATTCTTCGGGGCACTGAATCAATAATAATTGACACACCGTCGGCGGGACCAATATTAGTTTTATTCCACCATGTTGTATTTGTTCCACTTCCAATATTAAATACTCCATATGCATTGGGAGAGAGTACAGAAT
>CAYNQH010000052.1:0-6782 GCA_964399255.1 uncultured Methanosarcinales archaeon
AGGCTGGAGTAGGCATGACCAACCTAAGGCAGCATATCCATAGGATTATGGAAGAATCAGGCGCAATATGCAGGTGTATAAGATGCAGAGAGATAGGAAGATCTTACAGCAGAGGCAAGATAAAGCTCCAGATGAAAGAGTATGAGGCAAGCGAAGGCAGAGAATTTTTCATATCAGCTGAGTCTGGCGATTCATTGATAGGGTTCTGCAGGCTGCGTTTCCCGTCACAAAGCCCCCGCAAGGAGATAACCTGCAAGAGTGCACTCATGAGGGAGCTCCATGTATATGGATCTGCCATAGGCATAGGCGAGAAAGGGGATGTGCAGCATAAAGGGATCGGCAAGATGCTTGTGAAGAAAGCAGAAGACACTGCCAGGAAGAACTATAAAAATAAGATGGTTATAATCTCAGGCATAGGTGTCAGAGATTACTATAGGAAGATAGGCTACCGAAAGCAGGGGCCTTATATGGTAAAAAACGTTTAAAATGATATTATAGCATTTAAAAACAGCTTTCTATTTTAGATATCTTTTCCTATGAAATTCCGAAATATTTAAAAACATAGAGCATATGCATATATGCATAAATCAGACTTATTGAAAACTTATTGAAAAAAGGGGTTCTTTAGAGCAGTAGCAGTATCACTTAGCAAGGCCTAGTTTAAGTTCTGTACAGTTCTAGAACTAAAAACTCGCCATAAGAGAGTCCAAAATGCCGAAAAGGAAGTATAACATCCTAATAGCAGATGATGATGAGCTAGTCAACAAGATGTTATGCCGTGTGATCGGAGAGATGGGCCACATTCCTATATCTTTCAAGTCAGGCAACCAGGCGATCAATTATCTTAGATGTAAAGAGAGAGGCATACAAAACTATCTAACAACAGCAATGATAATCTCAGACCTCCGCATGGAAGACGGCGATGGTTACAGCCTCCTGAGAGAAAGGAACAAGCTTGACCCTCAGATGCCATTCTATCTTTTCAGCGGGGTAGCGACACCTGATGATACTGATGCGGCATCAAAGCTTGACTCAGATGGGTACATAAAGAAACCCAGGAAGCATGAGCTTATGCTGATGGCGGAAAGGATGAAAGAGGCTGACGGCCACATCCCAAAGAGCATTGAAGGGATAGTAGATGAGATAAAGAGCCTTGTAAGCAACACCCTTATAGAGAAGATCGATCTCAAAAAGCCTGCAGTGATGTTCAAGATAGGAGGAAGCGCAGATGATTTTGATGAGGAAAAAGAAGGAGAACAGCTGGCTGAAACGATAGATTTCTTTGTGCAGATCCAGAAAGAAGGCGCATACCAGGTCATACTTACTACAGGTGCGGGAAAAAGAGGGGACCTCATAAAGAAAAGGCTTCTCAAATATGGGATGTCTCGTAGGGAGATAAGGGAAGGTTACCCTTATAAGATAAACGAAGCCTTAGTCTCTAACATGAAGGATGTAAGAGATATAGCAAGCAAGGAGAATGCGGTGTATATAACTCCTTATCAGATGAGCGGAAGGGAGCCCTTATACCTCCCCGATTTCGGGGAGGGAGCTCCCAAACCCTGGAGGATGGATAATATCCAAAGGCTGTTCAACCAGGATAAGGTAATAATCATAAGTTCTGCGCCTCGGCATCTTGGGATGGGCCATCCTGAAGTAACACTCAAGAAGCATATACACTATCCTAACATACCTATGGAAGATTCTGACTCTCAGACAGTTCTTCTTGCAGAGATGTTCGGTGTCAAGACCCTTGGATTGATAAAGCGGACAGATGATATATACAAGCTTGACCCTTACTATGGTTTTATGATATCCTCTATAGGGAAGGCTAATTTCTGGCCCCAGAAGCAGAGCAGGAAGAAGAACAGGGCCTTAAGCTGTGTAAGCTATAAGGATCTTCTTGATCCAGAGAAGGTATCAAGGAAAGGCGCTTTTGACATGCAAGGAGGCCACCTGTTCGAAGACTCCGGGCTGAAGCTTTTTGGACAGAGCGAAACACTTGAAAAGATAGCTGTAGCCCACATATCTCCATACGAGCTATATTATAGAGGCATCCATGTAGTGCAAAAGAAGAGGAAGCCCCTCCTGCCAGAAAGAGAAGTAAGGGAAGCGAGGATAAGGGAGATAATACAAGGGACAGATTATGCATGCATCATAAAGTAAGAATCCTAAGATCAAATTAATATTTCTAATATAATAGATCATATCTATGACTGAGGATATGTATAGTATAAGATTAAGGTCACACTCTTTTTATGCTATCCTCTGCAAGGAAGTCAAGCCTCATCGTGGTGAAATGGTAGATTATATGCGCCATCTCCTTGAAGTACATAAGCCCTATCACCTCATCCCTTTCCAGAAGGCTGCACTTGCCGGCAATACGTTCTATCTCAGAATCTATCTTCTTGAAGAGATTGAAAGCATCGTTTGCCTTGTCCTTAGTGGCCTTATAGAAATAGGTATAAGATATATCAAACTGCTCTATGATCAGGCCGAGAAGGTTGATAAAATCCTTATTCTTGTTACAGCAGTCAGCAAGATGGTTTGCCAGCTTTTTGCATGCATCTCCAAGATCCTCAAGGATCTCTATGATATAGTATAATATATGGATCTGCTGGGCCTTCTCCGGCTCTATATAATGCTCCTTGTTTATCTGTCTTAGGCAGAAATAGCAAAGCCTGTTAACCTCAAGATCCTTAAGGTGCAGGTTCTTGAGTGCATTCTTATCGCACTTCTTGTATGCCTCCTGGCAGGATTCAACCATCTGCTTGACAAGCAGGAACGCCCTCCTAAGAGATTGGTCAAAATCAATCTCTATCCTGGAGGATATAGACTGTATGATGCATGTCTTATCGCTCTGCTCCATTATCTCATAACCTATAAGTTCTGGCACTTTTGTCCTTATAGTCTCAAGTATTACCGGATCATTATGGACCAGCTCTATCCGGTCATAACCTTTCTGGTAAGACCTTGCAAGAAGCCTGTCAACTAGCCGAGGTATAAGCCCTGAAACATCGCTTGACATGCCCAGGCTCTCCCTTGTAACCTCAGGGCTGACCACTATTGTCTTCCCTCTCTCAGCTACCTCAACCTCATCTCCTTTATCGATGCCGTACTTCTTTACCCATTTTGAAGGGAGAGAGACTATAAAAGTAGAAGGGCCATGTTTGACAATTTTTCTTTTCATACAACCACCATCAATATTATTTTACAACCACATTTAAGTAAGAATAGATATAATAATTTGAATGTTTATAAATTTTTTGGTTAGTATGGCTTTTTTAAAAAAGAGCATATATATGCATATGTATACATAAAGCAAGGGCAAAATATATATCCCTAAAAAACTGTAATATTTACGGTGGGGCATATCCTGAAACTATGGATCTGCTCATTGAAGCTGTAATATGCCCCACGCTATGCTCAAAAAAGGGTTTATAAAAAGGGGAGGTGGAAAGAAAGATGGTATACAAAAAAGCATATAAGCCATATGTTGAAAATGAAGAATCCACTAACCATATGGAAGATTGGGATTCCATGCTTGATGATGATGAGATTTCTAATGAGGAAGCGTGCTTCATGGCAGGATGGGAAGAAGCAGGGAGGGACAAAGATGCTATTTGAAGACGATAAAGGACAGCTGCTTATGCAGGATGAGATAGAAGAGCTATCATGGTGGGAGCTGGAAGATAGAGGTATACATGTATTCGCGCAGTCAGACAGGGTGCTCCTCTAAAGCTATAAATCTATAACCTTGTCTATAAACCTATAAAATCAAGCCAACTATATTTTAATCTTAATCAGAAGATAGCTATCTAAAGATTTCTTTATTACGAAAGGCTTAAAAATAGAGACCAGACACCTTTAAAAAAAAAAGGTTCTAGATAGTGGAAGGTTATAAAAGGCAATAATCATCATGAATTAGGATAATATGCACTAACCTTGGCTGACTAGCCTATAATAAAAGTCCGGGGGCTATGAAATAGATGGGAAAAGACGACAATAAAACAGATCGTGAAAGATTAGAAGAAAAGATCCAGGCTCTTGAAGAGGAGAAAAAAGAATTATCAATATCGAATGAAAAGCTTAGAGAATTTTTCTCTAGAATCTCTGATGTCATATTCACTATCGATGATCGCCTGATTGTAAGGGAAGTCTCTCCTTCTGTAAAGAACAGGCTAGGCTACGAGCCTGAAGAGGTTGTGGGGAAGAGCATAATAGAACTTGAGCTGTTCAACCTGCCTAGCCAGCTGGAAGTTGCAAGAGAAAACTTCGGAAAGATCCTGCAAGGCGGCAGCACAGTTACAGAATATGTTTTAAAGCATAAAGACCGCAGTATGATCGATGCAGAGATATCCTCCAGCCCATTGTATGATGATGAAGGAAAGGTAAAAGGTTTCATATCGATAGGGAGGGATATAACAAAGAGAAAAGAAGCTGAAAGGGGCCTGAAGATAAGCAAAGAGAGGTATGAAAAACTTTTCCAGAACATGAGCGAAGGGTTTGCGCTTCATGAGATGATATTTGATGAACAAGGCAAGCCTGAAGACTATGTTTTTCTTGAGATAAACGAGCCTTTCCTTGACCTAACACCTCTGCGAAGCAAGAACTTTGCTCGGCAGAACATAATAGGCAAGAGAGTTACGGAAATCCTCCCTGGCATAAAAGAAGACCCTGCTGACTGGGTAGGAAGATACGGCCAGGTGATAAGCACAGGGAAGCAGCTATCATTTGAGCAGTACTCAAAAAAGCTGGATAGATGGTATTCTGTAAATGTATACAAGGTAGATGGATCAAGGTTCGCAACCCTGTTTAAGGATATAACAGAGAGGAAAAAATCCGAACAGACAATCTCATCATTGCTTGGATCCTCAAGGTATGTGCTTAACCAAAAAGAGTTCAAAGACACTGCAAGGGCAATATTTGACGCTTGCAAGAAGGTCATAGGCGCAACCTCTGGATATGTCGCTCTTCTCGAGGAGGGCAGACAGGAGAATGAAGTCCTTTTCCTTGACGCAGGAGGAAGAAGATGCACTGTAGATCCAGATATGCCCATGCCAGTAAGAGGCCTAAGGGAGCAGGCATACAAAGAGGGAAAAGTGGTCTATGAGAACAGGTTCAATGATTCAGAATGGATGAAGTTCATGCCTGAAGGCCACGTTACCCTCGATAATGTGATGTTCTCCCCTCTGGTCATAGATGATAAGACTGTTGGGATCATAGGTCTGGCCAATAAACCGAGCGATTTCACAGAAAGAGACGCAAGTATTACACAGGCATTCGGAGAGCTTACTGCAATCGCCTTAAGGAAGAGGAGAAATCTTGAGGCGATAAAAGAGTCAGAAGCAAGATACAAGGGATTGGTTGACATAAACCCTGACACTATATACCGCCTCGATGAAGAAGGAAAGATAGTGTTCATAAGCCCCAGCATCTCAGCCCTGATAGGTAAAAGGCCAGATGAGCTTATAGGCAAGAACATAGATGAGATAGTATATGAAGAAGATAAGGATAAAGCAAGGCTCATGAGGGACAGAAGGACAGGAAAAAGGGCTGCAAGAGGGATCGAGATGCGGCTTGTGCCTATCTCCAGCGAACAAAGAGGGAAGGATGTAGAGGTCAGATGGGTATGGATAAATGCAACAGGAGTCTATGATGATGGATATGTTGGGAACGGGAGGAAGAAATCAAGAGGGGAGAACAAAGGCAATTTCATAGGCACCCAAGGCACGATAACAGACATAACAGAGAGGAAAAACAGAGAGAATGACATGAAGATCATGCATGAAGCTATAGAATCATCCCTAAGCGGGATAGCCATAGCCGACCCTGAAGGCAGGATTACATATGTTAACAGGTCATTCATGAATATGTGGGGATATAGCTCAAAAGAAGAGATAACCGGAAGGGGCGCAAGCGAGTTCTGGGAGAACCCAAAAAAAGCAGAGGAAGTCATATCACAGATGAATTCCAAAGGAAGATGGGAGGGGGAGTTGACTGCTCAAAGGAAAGATAGATCAACTTTTGAGAGCCAGATATACTGCAACATTGTCAAGGACAATAAAGGCATACCTATATGTTCTATGGCTTCATTCTCAGATATAACCCAGAGGAAGAACATCGAAGAGATCATGAGCCAAGGGAAGAAAGAATGGGAAGAGACAGTCGATGCTATAAAAGAGATGATCATATACACAGACAAGAATAATAACATAATCAGATGCAACAGGGCAGTCCTCAAGTATCTCGGCATCACTAAGTTTAGGGATGCAATAGGGAAGAATGTATTCAGCCTGCTTGACAGATTAGGCGATATGGAAAAGAATACATACATGAAAAGGATGGGCCAGGAGGATATAAAAGTCAGGGACATAGAATTTGAGAGCATACCCGGAAGACTTTTTGATATGTCTATAGCCATAACACACTCAAAAGAAGGCCTGGTCTACTCGATAGAGGATGTCACAGAAGTGAAGAAGCTGGAGAAAGAGATGCTAAAGCACAACAAGCTTGAATCTGTAGGCACGCTAGCAGGAGGCATAGCGCATGACTTCAACAACATCCTTTTTGGAGTGGACGGAAACCTCTACCTCGCTTTAGAAGAGATAAGCAACGGCGCTGACCTAATAAGTATAGAAGACCTCCTCAAGGAAGCAAGAAGATCATGCAAGAGGGCAGTTGACCTGACAAAACCGCTCTTGACATTCTCAAGAGGAGGATCCCCAATCCTGAAATCAGAATCAATAACTGATCTTATAGAAGAGACTGCCTCATTCGCATTG
>CAYNQH010000053.1:0-6729 GCA_964399255.1 uncultured Methanosarcinales archaeon
GCTGCACAGCGACGCTCGCCAAGGCTGCACTCGTCTGCGCAGCTCTCGCAGGTGGTGCCCTCAGCAATAAAACCTATCTTTGAAATATATTTAGCATCATGATCATGCATAGGCTCACTTTTATTATCCTGTCTATGTTTCTCTTTCGTCTCTTCTGCCTTCTCCTCCTGACCCTCTAACTTATGATTATGTTTATGATTATGTTTATGATCATGTTTATCTTCCATCTCATTCCACCTTATACCCTTCATCAGCTATTATCTGCTTTATCTTCTTCTCTGATATTCTAGACTCATCAAAAGAGGCTTTCACATTTCCTGTCTTATGAGATACCTGTGCGCTCTTGACGCCTGCATCCTCCAGGCTTTCCTTGACCAATGCTTCGCAGCTAGGGCAGTGCATGCCCTTGACCTTTAGGTTCATCTGTTTCATGGTTATCACCTCAAAACGCTTGTTGAACTTGGTAGGCAAGGCATTTATTAATACCATTCGACAGGAAAATATAGGTATAGAACGTTTAATCCCTTAGAATTCTCGTCCCAGAACGTTTAGAGATGTTTTAGTATATCATATAAAATTAAGATTTAGAACCTGAAATCTTTGATTTTTTCTTCTTAGCGCCTTTCTTTTGAGGCTTTTCCTGATCTGATCTTGCAGGGTCTTCAGAAATCTTGCTGTCATTAGGTTTATCCTTCTCCCTTTTCTCCTTGATCTTCCCCCTGACATGATCCACCTTCTGCTTGACCTTCTCTCCTAGGTCTTTCTGCTTCTTCTTCATTATCTCATAAAATGTGAATAAGGTTATTATTGATGCAGCTAAAGAAGATATCAGGAGAAGATTACTCCTGATTATATCAAGCAAAGATCTCTTGATAAGAGGGGCATTCTGAAGCTTCCTGAACTGGTCATTATATTCGTCCATAGCAAGGTCGAGATTCACCCTTGCATCCTCAACATCCCCTGTGAGTATCGCAGACCTTGCAGCCCTCATAAGCCCTTTCAGTTCAACCAGGCTTACTTCAGATATATCATAATTATCTGCCTTCTTCTGCCTAAGAGAATCCTCCATAGCAGTATAGTTAGCATCAATAACATCAAGTTCTACAGTCATATTCTTAAGAAGCTCTTTCTTCAGCTCAGCCTCTTTCTTCTGAGCTTCAGCAAGCTTCTCCTGCTCAACAATAGCCATCTTCTCCTCGTAATGAGGGTCTATGACTATGACATTCTTATAGAAGATCTTGTCTTTTATCCTGACCATCAGAGAGACATTGCCACCATCCTTGAAATTGCCCATAACTATGATATAAGAGCTCTGCTGAGGCGCAAGCCTGTCTATAGGGACTGTATTATATGCAGAAAACCCCACCCCGGATACGAGAGCTACAATGTCAGCAATCTCAACATTGCCGGTGTTTACCACCTGGATATTGAACTGCACATCCCCTATATTGAACTGTTCCGGGAAGAACTTGACTATCTTAAAATCCTCTATTACCGGCGCTTTATCGATCACTGGCTCTGGAGGTGTCTGGTCTTTCGTGCCTTTATCTGTTGCAGGAGGCTGCGCAGGGACAGAAGGCATCTCATCTGTTAAATTCTCACTATCCACAAAGCTTCCCTCATCACCTGATGTAGAATTGGTGATTACAGTATCATTATTGCCTTCTGGTACAGCAGTGATATTGCCTTCATCAGCAAAACATGCAAAGGTTAGAATAGCTAAAATGACCATTCCAGCCAATATCAGGACAGTTTTTGATTTCATCATGTCTCCTAGTATGTACAGCCTCCTGCCATTATCGGTGCTCTCTTATAAAGCTTTCTTTTTCCCGGATTTTATAGGGTTCCAACAGCTAAGCCTTTGATAAAAATAAGGCAATACACAAAAGGCTAATATTGAGATCAGGGAGTAAAGACAGTTAGCTTGGCTAATATCAGAACTTCTTCCTTAAGAATACTTCATTGGTCTTTCCTGATTTCTTCCTTGATAATATATCCCTTTCCTCGAGAGAATGAAGCAAAAGAGAGAGTGAAGATTTAGATATCCCTGTCTTATACCTAAGAGTAGACTGCTTTATGCCTTCCTGCTCCTGGACTGCCTTAAGGACAGACCTTTCCTCTTCGTTAAAACCTGCAAGGAAAGCTTCGAACTTATCCTTTTTAGAGCCTTCCTTCTTCGCATCCCTCAAGGCAGACGATACCTTAAGCTGATGCTCTGCAAGTATCTTCTGGGTCTTGTCGATAAAACCAATATATGCCCCGAACAGGATAAGAGCGACAGAAAATCCCCAGCCTAACACATATAGGGAATAATCCCTATCATCATGCAGGCAGGTGCCATCAGCAAGGTAACATGAGCCCTGCTCATGTATAATCAGGTTTATTGCAGCATCCTCTTTTGACTTGGCCATAAAGGTGAACACTGCTAGAAAGATACCGATGATGATTATTCTGACTCCTATCTGTTTCTGATCCCTATCTCTAGGTAAGCAAACTGTATTTTTAATGCTTTTGTTTTCTATGCACTGGACAGGTCTTATTTTTCTTATGGAGTATAAAGCTCACTGCAATAAAGAAGGTTCCTGCAACGACCAAAGGTATGCTCGCTTTGGACAAAAAGCCCATCACTATAGATAATAAGCCTACTAAGGAAAATATAGGTGCAAGCACGCAGGCGCAAAGGCCAAAGCTGGATATTATAGCACCAAGGCCGCCTAAAGATGCTGATACCGCACCCATCAATCCTAAAAGTTTCTGCTTTATCAGATTCATAAGAGATATTTAGGCCCTTATCTTATAATACTTTCCCTTCTACGCTCACTATCACCTTATCAAGTTTTATATCCTTTCCTGACTCTTCCACCGCCTCTTGGACTATATTATACAACGCAGAACAGCAAGGGACTTCCATTATCGCGACAGTTATCTTCTTGAGATCGTTCATCTCAACTATCGCGCTTATCTTCTCTTTATACTCCTGCAGGTCGTCAAGCTTAGGACAGCCTATTGCAAGAGCATGCCCCTTAAGCAGCTGGTTGTGGAAGTTCGGGTTAGCGAAGCCTACACAATCAGCTGATATAAGGAGATGGGAGTTCCTGAAGAAAGGAGCTCCAGGAGGAATCAGGCTGAGCTGAACAGGCCACTGCCTGAGCTGTGATGCGACCTGTATGCCTTGATCTGTATACTCTGCCGCAGGCCTTACTTCTTTTACCATAGAGCCAGGGCATCCGCAGGGCAGTGATGCCTTAGCCTTCTTAGGCTTATCAGCCTCAAGAGGGTTCTCTATACCCTTATTCTTTAGGAAATCCAAGGCCTGATCAAGGAACTCTGCCTGGCCATGGTCCTTAAGATGCTTAAGATGGGCCTTGACCACATTCATGCCCTGCTTGACCATGTTCTGCATGACCTTCTTCTCATCATAAGGTTTTGCTTCACGCTTCTCTATCTTTATTGCGCCGAAAGGGCAGTGTCCTATGCATGCTCCTAAGCCATCGCAGAGCAGGTCGCTGACAAGCCTTGCCTTGCCGTCTATCATCTGCAGAGCGCCTTCAGGGCAGTTAGGGATGCACTGGCCGCAGCCTGTACATTTTTTCTCATCGATCTTTATTATGCTTCTTTTTACCATCATCCTACCCTCCGTGCTATCCTCCCACCATCTTATCTGCTAACTCTCCAAGCTCGCGCTGCTTTACCTGGTAGGTGTAGCATCTAGCATAATTATCCTGTGAGCACCTTGCATACCCCATGTCCCCTTTCTTGCAGGAGAATATTTCAGGGCAATGCTCTTCCATTATCTGCGCAGTCTTGCTGTCGATGATTTCCATGTTGTCACCTTAGCGGATTAATCTATCCTAGATTATATTAAGTATACCTAGTATAAAAAAGATACTTATATAAATAAGGAAGAGTTTCCAAAAAGATACCATGCACAAGGAATGTACAGTCTACAAGACAGCAGAATTCATAGGCAAGAGGTGGTCTATAGTTATACTCTTAGAGCTGTACAAAGGCAGATCCAGATGGAAGCGTTATTCTGAGATAAAGAGCAGCATCCAGGATATAACACCTAAGATCCTATCTTTGCGGCTTAAAGAGCTCGAAAAAGAAGGATTAATATTGAAGAAAGTGGATGCTAGCTCCTTCCCTATCAAGAGCGAATATGCCTTGACAGAGTCCGGAGAAGAGTTCATCAAGATAATAAAAGACCTCAAGAGCTGGTCGCTTAAATGGAAGTTTGACAACAAAATATGCGCAAATGCAAGATGCAAGGAGTGCACGTTATGAGCTCAGAAAAACTCAAAGAACTGCTTGACAAAAATAAAGACAAGAGAGTAATAATTATTGGGACGACCTGCTCAGGGAAGACAACCATGATGCAAGGGATAAAAGATGCAGAAGACATGGACGAGCTCATCTTTCCCCTGCTGTCAAAGGAAGAGTCAGACTATGTATGCTCTCCTGTCTGGACAGAAGAGATCGGAAAGACGATGACAAGGCTTGTCAAGGAAAGGGTCAAGGTGAAGAAAGGAAAGCCATTGTTCGGCACAGTAGTCCTTGACTGCGACCTGATAATATTCCTGGATATCGATGATGAGCTGCTCAAGGAGCGATGCAAGAAAAGAAAGGCAAATTTCGCCAATGCAGAGAACATGCAGAAGCAGATAATCCATGAGGTTAAGAAGTCAAAGATACCAAGTATAAATATAAAAGTGCAGGATAGAATATGTGCGGCATAATCGGAGTATTCAGAAGGAAAGATGCCTTGAAGCTTGCAAAGCAAGGCCTTGAAGCGATCCAGTATAGAGGAAGGGATGGCACAGGGTTCTATGACAAGGACGATTTCGCCCTCGGTCATTGTCTCCATTCTATCGTAGGAAGGGTGAAGCAGCCTATAAAAGATGGCGATGCTGTCCTCATAGCCAACTGCGAGATCTACAACTGGAAAGAGCTCAACGAGAGATACAACCTTAAGGCCAAGAACGATGCTGAAGTCCTTTGCAAGCTGCTGAATCAGAAAGGCGTGCCTGCATTAGAAGAGCTGGATGGAGTGTATGCTTTCGCCTTCATGAGGGACAATAAGCTTATCATTGCAAGAGATATAATAGGAGAGAAGCCTGTATGGTACAGCCATGCTGAAGGTTTCTCATTCGCATCAGAGAAGAAAGCATTGGAAAAGCTAGGCATGATAGATATCAATGAGCTCAACCCCCGAAAGATCCTGATATATGACCTGGAAGAAGACAAGATATCTTTCTCAGAGAGAAAATTCTTCAATGCAGAGGAGCAGCTGAAAGACAAGAAAGAGGCGATAATAGAAAAGCTCGAATCCCTGATAAAAGAATCAATAAAGAAAAGGATCCCTGCAAGGAAGTTTGGGCTATTATTCTCAGGAGGCATAGACTCTACGATGATCGCGCTTATCCTCAAGCAGATGAAGCAGGAGTTCACATGTTACACAGTAGTTCTTGATGATCCTGACCTAAGAGAGCCTGAAGACCTAAAGTATGCGACAAATATAGCAAAGGAGCTGAAGCTCAATCATAAGGTGATAAAGCTAAAGCCTTCGCAGATCGAGGGATACATAAAGAAGATCGTGCCTCTTATCGAGGATTATAATGTTGTCAAGGTAGAGGTTGCACTAACCTTCTTCGCAGCGTGCGAGGCCGCGCACAAGGACGGCTGCAAAGTGCTCTTCACAGGCCTTGGAAGCGAAGAGATATTCGCAGGCTATCAGCGCCACAAGGATTCTGGCAACATCAACAAGGAGTGCGTATCAGGCCTGCTCAAGCTCTACGAACGCGACCTTTACAGGGATGATGTCATCACGATGTACAACAGCATAGAAGCAAGGCTGCCTTTCCTTGATATGGAACTGGTAAGATACGCCCTAAAGATACCTTCAAGGCTCAAGATAAAAGAAGGCATAGAAAAACATATACTCAGGCTGGTGGCGAAGAAGCTGGGCCTTAAGGAAGAGTTTGCAATGCGGAAGAAGAAGGCTGCTCAGTACGGCTCGAACATGGGCAAGGCAGTTGAGAAGCTTACTAAGAAAGCAGGCTTCAAGTACAAGTCAGACTACTTAAGGACATTCTACCCTAGCCACAACCTAAGTCTTGGTGCAATGGTGAGCTCAGGCAAGGACAGCATCTACGCCATGCATGTGATGATGAAGCAGGGCTACAAGGTAGAGTGCATGATCTCTATGAAAAGCAAGAACCTGGATTCATACATGTTCCACACCCCCACTATAGACCTTGTCAAGCTGCAGAGCGAATCGATAGGCATCCCCTTCATCACAGGAGAGACGCATGGTGAGAAGGAAGAAGAGCTTGAAGACCTCAAGAAGACTATAGAAGAAGCTAAGAAGAAGTACAAGATAGAAGGGATAATAACAGGCGCCTTGTTCTCAAACTACCAGCGCGAACGAATAGAGAAGATCTGCGACTCGCTTTCATTGAAGATATTCTCTCCATTATGGCACATCAACCAGGAGACAGAGATGCGCGAGATCATTGGACATGGCTTCAGGTTCATCCTTACAAAGGTAGCGGCCGAGGGCCTAAACAAGAGATGGCTGAACAAGGTGATCACAACAAAAGATATTGACCAGCTTGTCGAGCTAAACAAGAAAGTCGGCCTTAATGTCGCAGGCGAAGGAGGAGAGTTCGAATCATTGATGATAGACGGCCCTATCTTCAAGAAGAAGATAAAGATAATGTATTCTGAGAT